>JAIPFS010000126.1 GCA_021736545.1 Spirochaetia bacterium
AGTGGCGAAGGGATTTGAACCCCTGACAAAACGGATATGAGCCGTTTGCTCTACCGACTGAGCTACGCCACCAAAATATCAAAGCTACTATACCAATGGTCCCTATTTCTGTCAATAACTTTACAGAAAAACCTTTTCATTTCCGCTTGACATAAATTTACGTAAAACTTTTTCAAACACAATGATAATCTATGCCTGCATCTCAAACTGATCATTTTTCTTGAACTAAATCATGAATCAGCCATTTTTTTTCGGAAGATCCTTTATCCCATATCAAATATATCGTATAGAGATAATTTTCATCTGCTTCAGTTAGTATACGTACTGGTACTGAGATTCTATCCATTTGCTTTTCCGTTGTTTGATGCTCACCTATTCGTAAGCGCTCTAACTGTATTGGATCCGTAAAAAGATTTTCATGCAGTTTGGGGAATAAGTGATGCATTAACGGGTCAACATATTCTTTCCACTTCGATTCAGGTCCTTTATCCTCTTCATTGGAAATATTTTCAGGTTCAGTATTATCTAACGAAGAAGTTTGTAAACTGCTAAAGAATTCAATGAGGACATGATATATACGAGCTGTTTCACTATCACGCAGGGGATCTGCAAACTTTCCTAAAGTTAAATCCTCAGGCCTCATTCCCCAAATACTATCCCCTTCCCTATGTACCGGAAGACCTGCTGGAAGATCCGAATCCTTTTTCCCTGCTTTATCACTATTTACAGAATCATTCTCGGCAGTCAAATTCATAAGTACGCTTAAAAAAAGTATTAGAAACCAAAGCTTATGTATATGCGTTATTTGAATTACCATAATATTACAACATTGCGTAAAGAGATCATATAGTATATGTACTTCTCTTTCCTGAAAATGTCAAATCCTGCAATTCGCTTCAGAAAGAAATGAATAATAAAACACGTATAAAGAAGTATTTTCAAATAGGCGAAGCCGCATGACGAAAAAAAGTAAATATGCTATACAATATATATGCAAGATACTCATTGGGAAATTTATTCAAAACTGCAGCAGCAGGCTTATGAACCCGTTCGGGATCCTTTATGGAAGCATATTTACCTCACGAAAGGTATGATTGCGTTGGTCAGCTCTCATGAATTCCAAGCTATGAACGGAGTCAAACAGCTAGGACCTGCTTATTTAGTATATCCAGGAGCTGTTCACACAAGACTCAGCCACAGTATTGGGGTATATCATGCTGCAAGGAAAATAATCCTTCATTTTCTTCAGAATTTCCAAGAAAATTCTGCTCATGGAAACCAGAAAAGCCCATTCACATACGAGGGTGTAAAAGCCTTTCTTGCAGCGGCACTGCTTCACGATATCGGCCATTTCCCTTTTACTCACTCATTAAAAGAACTTCCCTTAAAAGAACATGAAACCCTTGCTTCCGACATTATACTGAGCTCTTCTGAACTGAAAACCATTATAAAAGAAAAAATACAAGCTGATCCGGAATTTACCGCCTTAATAATTGATGAATCTCAAAAAACAGATAACAATGAAATTACGGCTTACAGGAATATTCTTTCAGGCGCATTAGACCCTGATAAACTGGATTATCTGAATAGAGACGCATATTTCTGCGGTGTCCCATACGGGATACAGGATATTGAATACATTATCAGTAAAATGCGCTGGCTTCTTGAGAGCGGGCAGCCGGCTATTGAAATCAGCGGCAGCGGAGCAATGGAGAATCTTTTATTCTCTAAATATCTTATGTACAAATATGTCTATTGGCATCGAAGAGTACGATCTGCAACAGCTATGGTGAAAAAAGCACTATTTCACGCCCTCCAATCAGGTACTATTTCAGCTGAAGACCTGTACAAAATCGATGACGATGCTTTTTATCACCTTTCACAAAAAAAGGATCACCCTTTCCTTGATTACATAAAACAGGTTAAAGAGAATCGGCTCTTTATTACTTCACTGGAAATACCATTTAATTCAGATAACACTGAACACATAAAGATGCAGGAACTTCCTTATAGAAGCCGTAAAGAGAAAAAACTGACTGAATTTCTTAAAAAAAGGGACAATACCCGTGTCTCCGAAGATGAGCGTATTTCCGCAATTATTGATATTCCAGAAAAAATCAACTTTGAAATGAACATCCCTATTCTCGGTAATCGCTACTCATCAGACTCTTCAGGTATTTTTCCAGAAACTAGACATAATTCAGCTTCATTCAGTGAAGAAAACAGCGGAATTACGGAAAATTCACAACAGTGGAACAATAAAGGCAATTTACAGAATAACTCCAAAGGCTTAGAAGTATTTTCTCCTGACATTGTGGGAGCAATGGAAAAATCTCTTAGAACTCTTCGCATTTACATACCAGCTTCCTGCCGCTTGGATAGAGAAGATGCAATCAGCATACTGAATGAAGAAAACACTGAAAATGTCTCCTAAGGAAAATAATAGTATGAGCAATAAAAATGAGCAAACACCTGTTGAAGAGATTGCAGGGGGAAGAATGCCCCCTTGGATTCATCGATTCATCAAACAGGCGGGCAGAACAATTAACACATTCAATATGATAGAGGAGAATGACCGTGTGCTCCTAGGTATTTCCGGGGGAAAAGACTCGTTGGCCTTGGCTCTTGCCCTGGCATTACGTAAAAAATGGCTTCCTATTGATTATAAACTGGAGGCTCTTCATATAAACTGGAGAGAACACCCTATACCCGGGGAGAAAATGGAAGATTTGGAAAGTTTTTTCCGGCTGCTCAAAATTCCCTTTACTTCTGTTACGGCCTCCATGTTTCCGGATTCATTTCAGGATGATTTCAACTGCTATCTCTGTTCAAGAAATCGACGCAGGATACTGTTTCAGCATGCAGCTGATAAGGGAATACGTAAAGTAGCCATGGGGCACCATTTAGATGATTTAGTGGAGACTTCACTTATCAATCTCTGCTTCAGAGCTGATTTCTCCACCATGCTTCCGGTGCAAGAATTTTTCAAAGGGGAAATATATGTGATACGTCCTCTTATACAGATAAAAGAACATGTACTCACCCGTCTGAATGAATCGTACACGATTCCCACTGCAAAGCCAGTCTGTCCATACGATCAGACAAACATCAGATCTAAATTGAAACCTATTATAAAAGATCTTTCAAGAATTGATAAACTCACCAGGGAACATGTGTTCAATGCCCACAAATTCAGCTGTCGTATTCCTCCTGGTGCGTCTGAATATCATAAATCCTCCCGGGAGTCTCTTCCTCAAGGAAAAGGGAGACTTTCTGAATAACCCGCTGCCCTTGAACCCGGGAATTACTTACGTAGGCAACACCGATCTCAGCAAACGTCAGGGAATCATTCAAATCTACCTCAGCTGCTGAAACATAAAAACGATTGCGCATTTTCTGGCGCAGTGAATTAATGATACTCCTTTTTTCTTTTAGTGAAGAAATATCCTCTAACTGTATAATACAATGTAACAAACTTACTATCATGCTGTTTAGTATATAGGTATTAAAGTTATTATAAAAGACGTTTAAAAATTATATTCTTTGGTATATAATAAGTCGCAAGATTTGCATATTATGCAGGAGGGGTTTATGCATATGAAAAAGAGAAGAGTATTCCTTGTAAGTTTAATTATTCTATTCGGCTTACTTTCGTCTCCGGTCTTTTCAGCGGAAAGCGGGGATATGGATCTAGACTTGAATATGGGTGTTACCTACAGCAGCAATGAAGCTACAGGTCAAACAGCCTTGGGTATCAGCCTGAAACCGGATATCAGCTTTGGAAAATGGGGCATAGGACTAATCGGCACATTGAATTTTTCCTTAGATGATGAATCGGATTCGTTCATCCGCTTTATCTCTGAGGACTGGGTCCCGGATTTTGAAGATGATGAAAATTTTATAGACTATACGAAGACTGCAGCAAGCCTGTATCTTCCAATTTTCAGGTATGTTCGCTACGGCTGGAAGGGAGAACCCCTCTATGCTCAATTCGGTACCATTGACTCAATTTCCTTAGGTACGGGCGTCTTTGTTAACCAATACAGCAATACAGCTTTGTATGAGCAGCAGAGAATCTCCGGTGCAGTTCTGGATATTGACGGCTCCCTGTTCAACTTCCCCTATATCGGTTTTGAGAGTTTCGCATCCAACATTACTGAATTTGATGTCCTCGGAGCTCGGGTTTATTCTCGACCTTTATCTTTCCTCGAGGTACCCATTGTAAATGGAATCCAAATCGGCGCTTCCTTTGCTGCAGACAGGAATCCCGCAGCCCTGGATGATGTGGTTTCTGACTATTTTGATACTACAACCTTCTCTGAAAGTCCAGACATCGTTACTATGTACGGAGCGGATATTGTGGTTCCCTTACTGCCGTTCTCACTGTTTTCCATGGATCTGTTCGGGGACCTGGCTTTTCAGCCTTCTCAAGATGAAAATGATGAGACAGCAAGCGCTTTGCGCAGCGGTGTTCGGGGGAAAATTGGCGGCCTTATAAACTATATGGCAGATTTCACCATGCCAAAGAAGGGATATAAACCCTATTATTTTGATGATGACTATGATCTGAACAGAAAGGATAAGTATGATGATCCAGGATTGTCCGACGACAGCTACTACCTCATGGGCAGTGCCGGTTTTGATCTCTTTGACGAGAACCTGGTTTTTGACTTGAGGATTTCCAGCGAAGTTGTTGCTGAGGATTTCACCCTGCGGGATGATACACCTAAAATGGAAGCTTACTTCAAACTGGGAGAAGACATCCTTCCCTTATTCTATTTTGATGCCTACTACAGGAAAACCTCACTCAGCTCAGACTCATTCAACTCCTTTCTCGAAGGAGTTATGGATCCCACTACTAGTGCTGAAATTGAAATTGATGCAAACATTCAGTACAGCGTCATAAAAACCCAAGTCGGCATGATTGTTACGTATGATTCGAGCGGTAACAGGGAAATAAAGACAAGTATAGCTGGGGATTTAACCCTGGATGAACTACTAGGGATCTTCT
>JAIPFS010000002.1 GCA_021736545.1 Spirochaetia bacterium
TGCCGGGAATATATTTTGGTGACAGCTCTTCACAAACAGCTTTCGGTAATTTCCTTCAGGTGTCTTTTACCCTTCAATATACAAATGAATAAAGGTTAGGTTTTTTAATATGACAGTTATGAAGAAAAAAACACGAAGAATTATCATCTTTGCCGTTTTACCAATGATTTTTTTCTCTTTGATTTCTACAGGCTGCAATTTGAATGGAGATGGCATTTTCAGGAGCATTTCAAAGGCTGAAGAACTTACTCCCGAAGAAAAAAAACTCTATTCAAGTACTGCAGACAGAATTCTAGGAATAATAAGTGATGGAGATGATTATTTATTAGTTCAGACTGGCGGTGAAATATATGTAAATAATATTAATGATACTGATAAAAAATGGGTGCCTGTTACGGCTTATGATGCAGATAGTAAGCTATTAAATCTAAGCAAAAATTTAGTTATGGCCGGTAACTTTTTGTTTGGGCAGTCAGTAGATGATATCTCTGAGGAAGATGAAAATACAAAATATTACGATCTGGATATCAATCCATCTGAAAATAGCATGGATTTAACTGGTTTCAGCAGTAACAATACCAATGATCCTATTCATCAATTCGGCGCAGTGGAGGATAAACTCTTTTATATTACTGAAAAAACTGACAATGAATTTTACTTGAATTTTGATTCTAAGGATTTCCATCTAAATGTTCCATTTGATGAAGATATTGACTCAATTTCTTCAATTTACGGTATAAAAACCACCGGAACAACATATAAGTTCCTCATTTCTGGGACAGACAGCGAAGGAGAAATAGCAGAAATAATTTATCTAAAATATGATGGAAGTTTTTCAGAAACCACCATCAATGTAGTTCCTTTAGATAGTGACAGCAGCACTGACGGCATCCAGTTGAATAGAATCAGTGGTTTCATTAATCCGGATGATACTACTTACTACGTAACAACTGATGACAGAATTTTTGAACTTGACCCTGACAGTAACGATTTTTCTGAAATAACGACCTCCTACCCGGATGATTTCACCTTGGATGATGTTCGTGTTCCCATGGCTTATAACTCAACAGATAATAAACTTTATTTTGCAGGAGTCATCTCCTCATCAAGCAGCACTACAGGAATTATGTATACCTACAATCTTGGCGATGACAGTTTTTCATCCAGTGAACTGGATTTTAACGGTTCAATAACAGATCTTTACTTTGATGGTAGTGATACTCTATATATTTCTGTAAATGGGAACTGGATTCTGAGCTACAATGTAAATGGTACAAATGAACCTGCTCAGTTCTAATTTTTCAGCTTTTAACTCTCTGTGTGATATCTATGAATAAAAAAGTGGACTTGTTGAAGTCCACTTTTTTAAGCGCAGTCAAAACATATATATATTTTCGTTACTTTTCTTTTTAACTAAAGCAAATAATCACCTGTGGGTTTTTTTCAGTATCTTTTTTACCTCAACATCATCGTAGTTCTGGTCAATTTCTTCATTTGTGAGTCCCACAAATTCATGATTGAGATAATGAATCCAGACATCATCCTCCGGTGTTTCCAGAACATGTTTCCTGCTGTAATAATCCGGCTGAAAAGGAAGCAGCTCCCCTTTATATTTAGCCACTTTGTAATCATGCACTGCAATTTTAAGGTCTTTCCTGTCAATACCATTGGCCATAATCACATCAGCTAAATAGTTTACCGTCTGCCCGGTATCGAAAATATCATCGACAAGGAGCACTTTATCACCAGGTCTCAGGTGTTTGGGATCGTATGTCCAGCCGTCAATCATTACTTGAGTCTGGCTTCGAATATCCGAATAGGATCGAGCTACCACAGCTGCATATAAAACCGGACGTTCTTTATCATGCTTAATAATTTTGAAATATTCACTGAACACATTAGCTAAATATGCTCCGCCTCGCAACGAAGTATAAATAATATCAGGAACAAATCCATCACGGGTGTGGATCTCATATGCCATTTTCAAGGCATTATTTCGGATAAATTCAGGACTCAGAAATTCTTTATTCATTAACGTACAACTCCAACAAAGTATTCATATCCATCTCTAATAAATTCAAAGGTAAATTTATCTGCACTTTCATCATTAACTGCTGCATAAAAATCCTGTACAGAATTGATATTCTCATCATTTATTTTTGTAACAATATCAAGGTTCCTTAAGCCGGAAGTATACAACTTTGTCCCAACTGTGTCACCCATGAAATATATTGCAACTCCATCCTGTGACTTCTTAATATCAAGTTCTGAACGAATCTCATCGGTAAGCGGAAGCGGAAGAACACCAGGCCATAGATAGGAATACATATTTTCTATGTCCTCTTCCGGTTTTCTAACATCAAGATTAATAAAGAAGGTTTTCTCTTCCTCATTTCTTAAAGCAGTTATTTCATGTTTTTCATTAATGTCTGCGTTGCTGATGTATCGAGAAAATTCATCACTTTGCTTAACTTCTTTTCCATCAAAATGCGTTATGATATCGCCGGACCGTAATCCGCCTTTATAAGCCGGAGAATTTGTGAAAATGTTTGCAACAAAAACACCATCTTTCTGCGTAAACACTTCACTGTATGATTCAGGAAGATCTTCTACGTTCAGCATAGATACGCCGAGCCATCCATCCATGACTGAACCGAATTCAATCAGCTCGTCTACAATTTTCTTTGCATTGTTAATGGGAATAGAAAAACCTAAACCGATATTCCCTCCTGTTGGAGCTGCAATCCATGTGTTTATACCTATAACCTCTCCATTAAGATTAACAAGGGGACCACCCGAATTTCCTTGATTAATAGAGGCATCAGTCTGTATAAAATCGTTGATATTATTTACTTGCTGACCAGAACGACCTAAAGCACTTACTATGCCGGCGGTTACACTGGATATATACCCGTAAGGGCTGCCCATAGCAAGGACCCAGTCCCCTACTTTCAAGTTATCGGAATTTCCAAATCTTGCCACAGGAAAGTTTTTTTCGGAAGTAAATGAAACAACGGCCAAATCCCTTCGTTCATTTGAACCGACTAAATTTGCCTCGTGAGTACTCTGGTCATTCATTACAATATCTATCTTGTCTGCTTTACCCGCAACATGATTGTTAGTTAATACATAATATGTATTATTTTCTCTCTTGAAAATCACACCTGAACCAAGTGAATTTGTTTCATACTCTTCATCAGGCGTCTGCTGATCTGGTGTTCCAAAAAACCATGGAAAAAAATCATAATTTCGAGGTAATGTCTGAGTAATTTTTTCTGTAATCTGAAGCTCCACAACTGAAGGCAGAACAGTATCAACGACTTTGTTAAAACGTTCCTGAAGTGCTGTAGCGCCGCCGCCGAGAAATGTATCAAAATCTTCATATTGTCTGTTAGCCGCAAGAACACTATTTGTCTGCGGATTATATTGGGAGTTAGTATTTATAGTACTACCATAATTGACATCTGCATTGTTCTGCACAGTTTGCGGAATTGTCCTATTGCCTTCATTTTCTCCTGAAGTAAAAGGATTAAACATCACAACACTTATGATAAAACCAATAATTATTCCGCCGAAAACAAATACAAGTGTTTTCAGCAGGGCATCTTTTTTTGTACTCATTGTTTTTAGCTCCTTCACTTTTTATTTTAGATTTTACATACAAATCATTCTATCAAAGATGAAAACTCATGAATTCAGAAAAGTTTTTATAATTTCATTTATCATTTAAAAATAAAAAATAAAGTATAAAAGGTCCACAAGTAAATTATTGTTTTACTTCATCTGTAAGGCTTTGTTTGTTAATGGAATCTAGAATTCCATTAATAAAACCATAAGAATGTGAACCGGAGAACTCCTTAGAAAGAATTACCGATTCATTGATTACAACATTAGGAGGAGTCTCTTTAAGATAGTAAAGTGAATAAACGCCTAAGCGGAGTATGGAAATATCAATTACAGATAAGCGAGAAAAAGTCCATCCTTTGAGATGCTTCTTAATAATAGCGTCCAATTCAGTTTTTTTTTCAATAACACCCTGAAAAAGAAGTATAGCATAATCCAATGTTAAACCACTGTATTTCTCTTTTTCCGCAGGAGAGAGCCAGTCAAACATATCGCTGAGAAGCATCTTAATATTTGACCGCTGCTTAATTGTGTGAGCGTAGAGAGCCTGTACAACAAGAACACGTGACTGGTGTCTATTTTTCATGTATCATATCTCATATTTACTAACAAGACTACTCAAAATCCATGAGTATTTCAATATCTGCTTCATTACGAAGCTTTTCAACCAAGTCATCAAGCGCGTTCTGGTATACAGCAGCCTGTTTTCTACTGAATAAATTTCTTGAAATATATTGATATACAGTTGTATCCTGATCGGGTGAAACTTTATCATATAGCTTTAACAATTTCGGCTCACGGCGATCTACTACTTTTACCAGGTGATATCCAGCATTAGATTCAATTATTTTTGATAATTGATCAACTTCCAAAGAAAAAACTGTTCTATAAAAATCAGAACCCAATATTTTTCTGTTATTTTCATCATTTATTGCTAGCCAGCCTAAATCACCGCCGTTAAATTTAGTAGATTGATCATCTGATATCTCCATCGCCAGTTCATCAAACGTTTTATTTCCGTAAATAAGCTTTCTGCGAGCATCTTCCAATTTACTGTATGCTTCTTCCTTGTTTCCGCTTCTTGTATCCACATAAATATGTTTCACACGAATATATTCAGGATTAGTAAAGGATGATGCATTCTCCTTATAAAATGACTCAACTTCTGATTTTGCAGGTGCTTCAATAGAATTGAGAACATCCTTTTTCTCGTTTCGAATATATTTTTCAACCCGAAGTTTATCACGTATTTCATCTTTAAAATCTTTTATTGTTTTATTATAGTAATTTGATAAAATTGCCGCAAATTGTTCTTCACTGACTTCATTACCCAACTGTTGAGAAACTGAGTCTTTCTGCTGTTTATATACAGTATTAATTTCGTTTTCACTTACTGTAATTCCAGCCTTGTCTGCTCCTTGAATGAGAAGTTCATTTTCAATAAGTACGTCCAGAATATCTGATTTATTATTTGTTATTTCAGCATTCTGCTGCTTCCTGGAGGCGACATACTCATCAAAAGTATTGTTAACTTCTTCCTTGGAAATCATCTTCGGTTTATTAAGATTAACAACCGCGGCAGGTTCCATCATAATATTATCTTGTGCAGACAAACTTAAACTGCAGAAAGATAGTATTATTAACAAAGCAATGATACTTTTTAATTTTATAATTTTATATAGAGGCATGATATTTTCCTTTTTATCAATAAATTCTCTGTTTTATTGAAAATACAAAGATTCGCCATGGTAATCAAAACAAATATTTCAAACCAAGGTAACATGGTAATACTATGAAACTATTTAATGTGAAGTCTTTTACCGATTTCCTGTGCCTCTGCTTGGCTTGAAAGAACTTCAGAATATTTTAAAAATAGACCTTCCTGTTCAAGAGCTTTCATGATTGCTGTTAAGGTTTTGTTCTTTCGAATCCCTTTTTTTATGGTAAAGGCAAATGTTTTTTTCCCGCCTATTGATCCGGATTGCTTCAAATAAAAACGGAATGAATCAGGTATTTTACCACCCCAGGTATTAGCAGATTCAGTACCTACTGCCAAATAATCATAAAAAGTCAATTTTTTATCACTATCGGTTGTACTATCAATAAGATCTACCTGATGTCCTTGTTCTTGAATGCCCTTTGAAAGAGATGAAGAGATTTCTTCTAATTTAGAGTTTTTATTGGTTTTACAATAGACTACTGCAACACGCATAGCACCTCTTTTAAGTTTTTATACCCGTATGAAATCATATCTATAATAAAAAATTATATATACAAATTCAACAAAGGCATTCAAAATCACTCAATTTCTTCTGTTTCTTCTGTTTCTTCTTCTGTACTTTCAGTATCTTCAGACTCAGCTGGTTCATTCCACCATTCCTGATTTTCTGTAAGCTGCTGATTCTGGGCATCCGCAAGGAGGCCGCTGTCTTCAGGAGTTCTGTTCATCAATGCAAATACAAAAGATAATACGAGAAAGGCACCTGCAGCAATATAGGTGATTTTTGTAAGTATATTACCAGAATTTGAACCGAATGTTGTATCACTGGTTCCTCCGAAGATTCCGCCTAGCCCTTGGGCATTTTCATTTTGTATAACAACTAGAAAGATAAGGAAAATAGAGATAATAATGAAAAGCACGAAAAAAACAATTCCCAAAACACCCATGTTAAAACTCCACAATTTTATATGAATACATGAATACGGAAAATGTATTCATGTATTCTTTCAGTATTAATTCAATAGTTGGCCATTATACGATTTTTTCTTTATTTGTTAAAGTGTATAATAGGTATAAATGTATCAGTTTTCAATGAAGCTCCACCGACTAATGCGCCATCGATATCTTTTTGGCTCATTAAATCTTTAACATTACTCGGCTTAACTGACCCGCCATACTGAATGATTATTTCTTCGGCGGCTTCAGCATCATAAATTTCAGCTATATACTTCCTGATAAAACTGTGAACTGCATTTGCATCATCCGGAGTAGCAGTTTTTCCAGTGCCTATAGCCCATACCGGTTCATAAGCTAAGGTTATTCTGCTTAAATCAGATTTTGAAATACCTGCCAGGCCGCCTTCTATTTGTCCTTTAACAACTGACTCAACTTCTCCTGCTTCACGCTGTTCAAGTGTTTCGCCGATACATAAAATTATATCAAGATCTTTCTTTATAGCCAGTTTAACTTTTTTATTAATAAAGCTGTCGCTTTCACCGTAAATAAGCCTTCTTTCAGAATGGCCAAGAATAACAACAGAGACGCCTGAATCTTTCAGCATGTCTGGAGCAACTTCACCAGTGTGCGCCCCTGATTCCTCTGATGACATATTCTGAGCTCCAAGTAGAATATTTGTTCCATTAATTTCTTTTGATACAGCATCAAGTGCGGTAAAAGGAGGAGCTACCATGACTTTTACAGAAGTCTCTTCCAGCTGCTGTTTTAATTCAGATACAAAACTTACTGCTTCTGATGCTGTTTTATTCATTTTCCAGTTTCCGGCAATATATGTATTTCTCATATTATTTCTCCGTATGTATTGTCAATTAGGATATAGTAAGAATCCTACTCCAGTATACCTTTAAATAAAATTAGTTTTCTAAAGCTTTTATTCCCGGAAGAACTTTTCCTTCTAAAAATTCAAGGGAAGCTCCGCCGCCGGTCGAGACATGATCGATTTTATCGGCAAATCCGAATTTATTTACTGCAGCAACAGAATCCCCTCCTCCAACTACGGTAACACCTTCACAATCAGCAACCATTTTTGCAGTTTCTAATGTACCTTCTGCAAATTTTTCAAATTCGAAAACACCCATCGGCCCATTCCATACTATTGAATGAGCTTTCAGCAATTCTTCCTTAACGGCTGCAAGTGTTTTTTTACCTACATCAAGCCCGATATAATCGTCTGGGATATTCTTCTCAGATATATATTTCGCTTCAGCATCATTAGAAAATTCTAATGCTGCAATGTGATCTTCCGGAAGAATTATCTTAACATTGTTTTCTTCAGCATTTTCAAGTAAGTTTTTTGCTGTTTCAAGATAATCTTCTTCAAGCAATGACTTACCAATGGTATATCCCTGTGCTTTTAAAAAGGTATATGCCATACCTCCGCCGATTATCAGAGTATCACATTTAGTAATTAACGTTTCCAGAACAGCTATTTTAGAAGAAACTTTTGCACCGCCGATTATTGCAGCAAAAGGCCTCTGGGGATCCTTGAGAATCTTTCCGAAAAAAGCTACCTCTTTTTCAATTAAAAAACCTGCACCGGAAGGAAGATAATCGGTAACTCCCTTGGTTGATGCATGTGCACGGTGAGCTGTTCCAAAAGCATCATTTATAAAAACATCACCTAAAGATGCAAGCTGTTTAGAAAATTCAGGATCATTGTTTGTCTCTTCTTTATAGAAGCGTACATTTTCCAGCAGCAGTACTTCCCCGGGTTTCAGTGCTTCAGCTCTCTTTTTAACAGAATCACCGATACAGTCTTCTGCCATTATTACTTTCCTGCCAAGAATTTCCTGAAACTTTTCAGCTACCGGAGCTAAACTGAATTCAGGTTTCCTCTCACCCTTAGGTCTTCCAAGATGAGACATAATTACTAATGAAGTGCCTTCCTCTTCAAGAATATACTTAATAGTAGGCAGAGCCCTTTCGATACGGGTCGCATCAGTAACAGCCCCCTCATTGAGGGGGACATTAAAATCAACTCGCATCAGGACTCTTTTTCCTTTTAGATCCAGGTCTTTAACAGTCCTTAATCCCATAATTGAATCCTTTTGTATAACGATTTTTTTTATTTTTATATCTTTCGATTAAACTAATTTTTCTGCAAGGTCAACTACTCTGGTTGAATATCCCATTTCATTATCATACCAAGAGCAGACTTTAAAAAATTTCTCGCCGAGTTTCATGGTTGTCAGAGCATCGAAAACTGATGAATGCGGATTAGATCGTATATCAGCTGAAACAATGGGATCTTCAGTATACTCGAGAATGCCCTTCATTGGTCCTTCAGCAGCTGCTTTTACAGCAGCATTCAACTCTTCAACCGAGCAGTCTTCTTTCAATTCAACAGTTAAATCTACAATTGATCCTGTGGGTGTGGGAACACGCATAGCCATTCCGTTTAATTTACCATTGAGTTCAGGAATTACCAATCCTACAGCTTTTGCAGCGCCGGTTGTGGTAGGAATAATTGACAGAGAGGCAGCTCTCCCTCTTCTCAAGTCAGCGTGAGGGAAGTCATGAACAGGCTGATCGTTTGTATAAGCATGCACTGTAGTCATCAAGCCCTTTTCAATACCGAAAGAATCTTGGAGGACTTTTGCGATTGGGGCAAGACAGTTTGTTGTACAGGATGCATTTGAAAAAGCAGTATTTGAAAGATCAAGATCATCATCATTTACACCCAATACAATGGTCTGATCAATCTTATCTTTTGCAGGTACTGTTAAAATAACTTTTTTAGCACCAGCCTTGAGATGATCTTTATATCCGCCCTTTGGTCCGTCAGCTGATTTGAATACTCCTGTTGACTCAATAACAACATCAACGCCTAAATCTTTCCACGGCAGCTGTTTGGGATCTTTAACGGCAAAAATTTTAATTTCTTTACCATCAACAATTATTGAATCATCGGTTGCTGAAATATCTTTACAGTAATTCCCATAAATTGAATCATATTTGAGTAAGTGAGCCAAAGTTTTAGGGCTGGTAAGATCATTTACAGCAACGACCTCTACATTTTCCCTGTCAAAGGCAATTTTAAATACATTCCTTCCAATACGTCCAAATCCATTAATAGCAATTTTCATGAAATAACCTCCAAGTATCTTAATTTATTTGTTGATATAACTAGTTAACATGTTACACTATATAGAAATTATGAGATGAATGTCAATTGACTTCAGGTTCCCGTACGATGATTTTCACCTTATTGATTTTATGACCGTCTATGTCCTGTATGATGATATCCAAATTATTGTAGCTGACTTTTTCATATGTAACTGGTATTTTTCCGAACAGATCAAAAACAAAGCCCCCAAGCGTTTCGAAAGGCTCCTCCGGCAAATCAATTCCAGTAATTGCGTTCACTTCTTCAATTTCAGCCCTGGCATCGCAAAGATACATATTATCACCAATGGTAATAATTTCTTCCTGTTCATCATCAAATTCATCCTGGATGTCTCCCACAATTTCTTCTATGACATCTTCCAGGCATACTATCCCGGATACTCCACCATATTCATCAATTACTATTGCTATGTGAACTTTTCTTCTCTTAAACTCTTTCAGTAAAGAGTCAAGGCGTTTGCTGTCGGGGACAAAAAAGGGTTTGCGTACTATATTTGATAAAGAGAAATCTTCCGTATTCTGACTAATAATAGTAAAAAGGTCTTTTACATACAGAACACCTATAACGTTATCTATTGATTCTTTATAGACTGGATATCTAGAGAAGCCGTGTTCTATAATGAGTTTAATTAAATCCTGTTTGCTGGTATCATGAGGAATAAAGACAACATCAATTCGAGGTACAACAATCTCCTTTACAGAAGTATCAGAGAGTTCAACAATTCCCTGTATCATATCACGGCGTTCAAAACTCAAATCATTATAGCTGTTTTCTTCATCTGTAATATTCTTTGCAAAAAGTTTCCTGAGAAACGATGTCATCTGAAATTTACTCCTTGAGCGTTGATATAAAAACATTCAGCAGTTTTTCTTGATATTCCAGCATGGGTTCCTGAAGATTATAACTTTTATGTTCAAATCCAAGCAGATGAAGCATACCATGGATAATCATTCTATATAATTCTTCAGTAAAAGAAACACCAAAATTTTTTCTGTTATTTTCAATAAAAGCAGTTGAAATTACAATGTCTCCCAGTATACCTGCAGTTATTTTTCCACTTTCAGTTTGCCGATTTGTAAAATTCTCCTGACTGAAAGATAATACATCTGTTGGTTCATTTAAACCCCGATATATTCTATTCAATTCCTGAATATAAGTATCATTTACAAAAATGAGAGATACTTCAGCGTTAGATATTTCTCTTTTCTCTAAAATAAATTCAACAAGCTGTACTATAGAATCGTCATATTCTGATTTATATTCGGAATCATTCCAAGTAATATCAACAATATTATTCATAGCCAATGCTCTTTACGATTTCCTGCTTTTTTTCATAGTCTGATTTTCTTTCTTTTCTTTGGTATCCTGCGATTTACTGGGCAAATCGGGATAAGATATCCGTTTATGAAAACGGCCTGTCAATTTAAACAGAAAACTTTCCTTGATTTTCTCAAGATCCTTTATTGATAAATCACAATTATTTAACTGATTATTTTCGATTTTTTTCATTATAATTGACCAGATCAACTTATCAATTTTGGTTGTTGTTGGTTGTTTTAAAGTCCTGGAAGCTGCATCAACACTGTCAGCAAGCATTACTACAGCGGCTTCTCTTGTTAAGGGAGGTGTCCCATTATATGAAAAGTCTTCCTTTGTGATATTTTCTGTATTTCCGTTTTTCTTAAGAGCCTCCATGTAAAAGAAACTTATTACATCATTACCATGATGCTGTGCAAGTATTTCAATAACTTCTTTTGGAAGGCCTACCTCTTTTGCTTTTTCAATACCAATCTTTACATGGGACTTAATTACAGCAACAGACAAACTGGGTTTAAGGTTATCATGCTTATTTGCTCCGGATTGATTTTCAATAAAATATTCCGGCTGATCTATTTTTCCTATATCATGATAGAATGCGCCAACCTTAGCAAGCAGCTTGTTTGCTGAAATGGCTTCACAGGCAGCTTCTGTTAACTCTGCCACAGCAACAGAGTGACTGTGGGTTCCCCTGGCAACTTGAACCATTCTTCTCATGACTTTATTATCATGTTCCATAAGTTCCATCAATCTGAATACGGTTGGAAGATTCAGTACATGTTCAAAAATTGGGACAACAATTAATATAATCAATCCTGTAACAAGGATATTTATAGTTGAAACAGCTAATAATACTGGAAGAGCTGTAAATGCTGAGAGATCAAGGGCTATATAGATAATAGTAATAATAATATACAGAACCAAAAGCCAACCAATCCCTTTAATAATATCTATACGCCTTTTAGCGTTTTTTAATAATAATGCAGCTGCTGTACCAATAACGGCTAATAATAAAACATCTGAGCTCGTCTGTTCTGGTATAGTTCCAAAAAGAATTGCCAGAAAAGAGGTAAGCAGAATGGAAATATCTATCCTGTTAAAAAGAATCGTAATCATCATCCCGAATAAAGCTATGGGAATAAAGAAAAGTATATTACCTATGTTGTAAAAAAATGAGTAATAAGAGAGCACTAGGAGTAATACTGAAAATATAGCAGTACAGCCAATAAGAATATAAATAATCTGTTTCTTTCGGAAATTATTCGGAATGCGCAGTAAGGCAATATAAAAAAATACTGAGTAAAGAAAGATGATAATCAAGCTTTCTGCAATAGTATGTACTAAGGGTTGTGAGTAAATTTCCTCCTGTATTCTTTGAATTTTCTCATAATCTTCTTCATTTACAAAAAAACCCTCTTTTACAAGTATTTCACCCTTTTCAATCTCCTTAATAATGGGCTGAATTCCATTTGCAGCCTGATTTATTCTACGATTTGTTGTTATTTGGTCATAAAAAATATTCGGTTCTACAAAGTTTCTGCTTATATCAAAAATAATCTTCTGATATTCGCTTGTTATGCCAGTATTTTCAAGGTATTCTTCAATTACAGAATCAATTTCATTCTCTATTATCAAATCGTTTTTACTTATTGTATCAGTTTCATTGAAATTATTAGCCTGATAAGGTCCGCTTACTTCAATCATCTCCTCGTTTTCAATAAGTAAACTTTCTGAAGTCGAAACTATACCGCTGGATAACATTCTTTTTATATATTCTTCAGATAATGATAAAACCAATTCTCTTTGAGAATTTGATATCTCTCGTAATGCCAGTAATTCTGTTCGTGAAAACTGTGAAAAGATTCTTTCATTTAAACTATTCTCATCGTAATTTTCTGAGTTAATGGTCTCTGCAAATAAAGTGAAGTCATTAATTATTCTCAAAGTCGTATCCTGGGAATAATAAAATACTTTTTTTACTTTATCCGTAGCCTTTTCAATAGCATTTTCAGTGGCTTCTTTATCAATATAAAAAATTGATTTTTCCGCAATTATATCTTTATCTGCAATTTCTCCAACACTTATACCCCTGGGAATATGTATGACTCCCCGAGAAATTTGATTCTGCAGGAAAATCGGTGTAAATATTGATATCACTAAAACTGAGAGTAAAGAAATGATTATCATACCATCTACATATCTGTTAACTGTTTTTGTTTTTTTCATAAGCCTTGATTATTTTTCTAATCAGTTTGTGACGTATTACATCTTCAGCATCAAAGTATGTAAAACCTATTTCCTGAATTTCATGTAAAATCCTGACGGCATGTACTAGTCCTGAACTCTTGGGCTTCGGCAGATCTATTTGAGTAACATCACCTGTTACTATTACTTTAGAGCCGACTCCCATTCTTGTAAGAAACATTTTCATCTGTTCTTTTGTTGTATTCTGAGCTTCATCCAGAATTATGCATGAATTGGTCAGGTTCCTTCCTCTCATATATGCTAGAGGTGCAATTTCAATTACACCGTTTTCTTCAAGTTTTCTGATTGTATGCAGGGGCATTAACATTTCTAGAGCATCATACAGAGGACGAAGATATGGGCTTATTTTTTGAGTTAAATCACCTGGTAGAAAACCTAAATTTTCACCAGCTTCTACAACCGGTCTTGTCAGGATTAATTTACTCCGTTTATGATCAAGGATTTCCTGAGTAGCATGGGCTACTGCTAAAAAGGTTTTCCCCGTACCTGCAGGGCCTACTCCGAAGGTAATATCCTTCTGGATCATTTGTGCAAAATATTCAGACTGGTGGCGGTTTTTTGGATAAATAGTTGGGCCTGACGGAATAGAAATCTGCATTTCCAAATATTCAGAAATATTTGCATCCGAATCAGCTTCTAGAAATTGAGACAAAGTTTTTATTACTGAATCGTCTATTCTTTTTCCTTTATTATACATATCCTCAAGGTATGAAAAAACTTCTTCAAACTTTTTTTCCTGCTTTTTTAATGGATTCAAGAGAATAAGTTCATTACCTTTTGCATATATTTCAGTTCCAATTATTTTTTCAATTTCTTTAAGATAAGAATCATGCGGCCCGCATAAAGCTTTTAATTTATGTATATCATCTACAATATATGTCAAAACCTACCTCTATATGCATATTGATTGTACTTAACTAAAACGTCAAGTCCTCTAGTTCATTTAGTATTCAGATTAAGTCTTATTTACCTCACTTGAATATCTTTATCAAGTTTTATTTCTGGAGCAATTTTCCATTCAAGGAAGATTGATGCACTGGGATCCCACTCCCATGCAGTATTATTATTCAAAGATAAATCTCCTGTATATATGAAATGAAAATCCCAATCAGGCATTTTGTGTACTACTTCCAAGGAGAGGCTGTCAATATTGAAATCTGATTCACGTCTGTCCTGTTCATCAAAAAAATTAAATGATTTAATTAAATTTGAAAAAAACTCTTTAATGAAAAAGGATATTGACGATTTCCCTTCTTCATTGAAATAACTATATGTATTTCTATTTCTTGAGAGTGAAGTAAACGAAATTTCTAAAAAATCCTTTATCTCAAAATAGATATTTGCTGAGAAATTTAAATCTGTATTTTCTTTTTCATACAAATCTATATTCCACAATGTATCAAATGCAGCATCAAAAGCGTATGTATTATTTGAATATTTTTCCAGAGGTAGTTTCAAAGTGGAATCAAAAACAATGTTTTTAATTTCTAATGAATCATCCAAAATTCTATTTCGTAAAGACAAGGAACTGTCAATATATGACAGAGAAATATCATACAGTTCAAGAACAGCGTTCTGATCAGGATGTTTCTGAAGCTTTGCTTTTTGATAAATTCTCAAGTCATCATTAAAGAATTTTAAATCAAGAGAAGTATCATTCTCAAATGAATCGTTGTACATATCAAAGGTCAAGGAATTTTTTAAACTTACATGTTCAATATTTTGAGTTGAAAAATCGATCGAAAAGGGTTCCAGCCCCCATGAATCACTATCTTTTTCATAATTATATGATGTTTCTGCATTAAAATTAAAATATAACCCTTCACCTGATAATCCGTAATTGATCTTGGGATCCAATGGGGGTAAATCAAAGGCGATAAAGGGAGTCATAGAAATTTTTTTATTAATCAACTCAAACTCATAATCTGCATTGACTTTATGCGTGAGCACAAAATCATCATTCCATTTAAACATTCTTTCTTCTGATTGATCATCTAAATAGAAGTTTTCATATATATCTGCAGAAAAGTTATAATCTAAATGGATTCTGGGAATGTTTACTGTTACATGAGAAGAACTAGCAATAAAAGTGGATTCAATTTCACTATTGCCGTTTTCTATATGAAAAGTATCTGCTTTAAATATCTGTTTAAGATCCCATTCCTGGTTGTTTTCTATCTGGAAGAAAATATTCTTATCAAATACATCACCTTCTGCAGTTATTGTACCGTCAACTCCTGAAAAAAAATAATAATAAGCAGGATCTTCCTCTAAAAGAGAATACATATTAATATCGTGATCTAATGAATAATCAATTGTAAATTCGTTTTGAAATTCATAGGGATTTTCCGAAATATCAGGTAATTTCACCTGCAAAGGAAAATAATCCAAATTTACTTGAGGATAGACTGCATTTTCTTCTGATGAAAATATATTTTCATCGGAGGGATGGAGTTCAGCAGAGTTTTCAGTGTATATTTCATTGTTAAAAACTGGATCAATTTTTAATAAACTGGTATCAAAATTACTTTTTTCCGTTTTATTCTCCTGTTCAGCCGCATTATAGGTCAGTAAATTGCCTTTAAGAGAATATTTAAGATTTGGTAATACCAGTTTATATGGTTTGAATGTACGGATGTCAGCATTCTCATTAGTTGAGTTCCATAATAAATAAGCTGATGCAGTTTTAATAGAAAATGTATGGGAAGAGTTTCTGCCAAAAATTATTGGGTCAAAAGAGGAATTTATCAACCACTTGAGATTATATAATGTACTGTATTCAGTTTTCCAATCTACTTCATCAAAAAGATAATTTATCTTAAAATTTTCAAATCTATTTAACACATCTTCAGCTAAATGAATTTCTGAATAATAAGGAAAATGAAATGTAATATCAATATTTTCGGTTTTTAGAGAGGAATTGATGTCTGCATAGTAACCGAAGGGCTGCAGGGACTCCCCAATTAAAGCTCTATCTTCTCCCAGCGTAATACCACCCTTAATTAAACTGTCTTCAAAATTTCCAATATTTTTATACCTTGCTTCATAAGCTAAAAGAACTTCTGGAATAGAATAGAAATCAACAAATAACTTGCTGTAATCCTTGTTTGTACTAGCAGCTTCTGCATCAGAATCTGTATCATAGGCAAGACTATAAAAGTTTCTTTTGTATCCTGTTTCATCTCCATTTTTAGAAAATTGAAGAAAATTTGTACTATCTGAATCTTGAGGTTCAGGATTCCCTTCTATATATAAAGTATTCTGTATAAAGAATCCTTTTTCATCATCTATACCTGCAACAGGATTAAACAACAATCGTTTTCCGGGATAGAAGAAGAATGGAGTATAAAAAACTGGTATGTTGCCAATGTAAAGGACAGCATTATGTATCGCCCAGTCTCCATCCTGAAGAAGTTTTATTTTCTTAGCCCGTATACGAACATATGAATCATCTTTCTGTGTACTGATATGTCCGGGCTCGATTATTATGGTAGAATCTTCATTAAGTGAAATTCTGCCTCCATCAATATATAGAGTTTTCTCTTCCTCATCGATAATTGTTGAAAACGAAGTTTTTGAATTAAAGCTTATTCCAGAACTGTCTTTCAATTTCAGGAAAAGAATTTCCGACTCCATTCTTTCAAAGGGAACAATAATATTTTCATTGGTATTACTCGAATCTTTTTTTTCTTCTGATGTATCTGTTTGTATTTCAACTTGGCCTATTGCTGTTATAGTATTGTCAGTTTGATTAAACAGTATGCTCCGGGCGTAAAAATTTTTCCTTTCATTGCCTTCAAAGATTTCCAGAGTTACATTCCCATGTATTGATATGATATCATTTTCTCTGTAAGTAAAATATCTTATAGAATCAGCTTCATATATCTGTATTTTTTCCACGCTTGCATTATCTGCTGCAGAATCGTTTATTTTTCTTCTGTCTGTACTGAGTTTGAAGAAATCTGAAATACTTTCTGCATCATTTCCATTGCTTATAGCCAGTAACTCAGATAAAAATTCAAATTCTGCAGTATCTGCAGTATCAAGTTCTATTTCTGTATAAGGAATATTGAGTGAATCGGAATTTTCTATGGGAAAAACAAGTGGAAAACAAAGAATATATAGAAGAAATAAGAATTTATTTTTCATAAACTGCTTGTATACATCCTTGCTGTTAGGAGGTTTTAAGAAAAAGTCTGAGAAAGTATTTCTTTTAAATATTTCCCAGTATGGGAAGTTGGATGAGAGGCAACATCTTCAGGAGTCCCTGCAATTACAACTTCTCCTCCCTTATCTCCTCCTTCAGGACCAAGATCTATTATATAATCAGCATTTTTTATAACATCTAAATTATGTTCAATAATAATAACTGTGTTTCCTTTATCAACAAGTCGCTGCAGTACTTCAAGAAGTTTTTTCACATCTTCAAAATGCAATCCAGTCGTCGGTTCATCGAGAATATAAAGAGTCTTTCCAGTACTTCGCTTGGATAGTTCAGTACTTAATTTAACCCGCTGTGCTTCACCCCCTGATAAGGTCAATGCTGACTGTCCTAATTTTATATAGCCTAAGCCAACAGAACTCAAAGTGTCAAGCTTTCTTTTAACAGAGGGAATAGCTTTGAAAAAGGCTCTAGCTTCTTCAACACTCAACTCAAGAATATCATGAATATTTTTCCCTTTATACCTAATTTCAAGAGTTTCCTTGTTAAACCGCTTTCCATTACAGACATCACAAGTTACATAAACATCTGGTAGAAAATGCATCTCAATTTTCAGCGTACCGTCACCTTGGCAGTTTTCACATCTGCCGCCTTTAACATTAAAAGAAAACCTGCCAGGTTTATATCCCCTGGCTTTTGCATCAGGTAGAGAAGAAAAAAGTTCTCGAATGGGTGTAAATGCACCTACATAGGTTGCCGGATTAGAACGGGGAGTACGCCCTATAGGACTCTGGTCAATATTTACTATCTTGTCGATATTGTTAATTCCCTCAATACGCTCATGTTTTCCTATAGATACATTACTTTTATACAGCTTATGCTTTATTGCAGGATGAAGGATATCATTCAGCAGGGTTGACTTGCCGGAACCAGATACCCCTGTTATTACAGTTAATAGTCCTAAAGGAAATTCAACACGAATTTTTTTTAAATTATGTTCTACAGCACCATGAATTGTTATTTGAGTATTATTCCCTTTTCTTCTCTCTTTTGGATAAGAAATCCATTTTCGCCCGCTTAAGTAATCTCCTGTAATACTGTTTTCATTCTTAATGATTTCTTCGGGAGTACCCTTCGCAATTACATTCCCGCCATCAATTCCGGCTCCGGGACCTAAATCAATAATATAATCTGCACTTCTCAAGGTTGCTTCATCGTGTTCAACAACAATTAATGTATTTCCGATATCTCTCAGTTTCACAAGAGTTTCCAGAAGTTTGCTATTATCTTTCTGGTGAAGGCCAATGGAGGGTTCATCCAAAACATACAATACCCCAGATAATGAGGAACCTATTTGAGTTGCAAGGCGGATTCTCTGAGCTTCTCCGCCTGAAAGGCTTGATGCTTTTCTATCTATGGTTAAGTACCCTAAGCCCACATCACTTAAAAATTGCAGCCGTGATAAGATTTCCTTTAATATTTGTCTGCAAATCTGTTTTTCTGTTTCACTCAAAGAAAGATTTTTAAAAATCTGCAATGATTTAGACACTGATAATTGAGTTATACCATGAATATTGTATGAATCCACCAGGACGGCAAGACTCTCTTTTCTTAAACGAGTTCCATTGCAAGTATGACACAGTGAATTTGTCATAAACTTCTGCAGCCATTGCCTGATCGCCATAGAATTTGTCTCATAATATCTTCTTTTTAAATCATGAAGGATTCCTTTGAAGTTTGAGTCATATTCGTAATAGCGGTTTCCCTTTTCTTTATTATATTTTATATGAATTGTATCGTCTGACCCATAAAGAATTATATTCTGAATTCGTTCAGGAAGTTCCTCAAATGGAGTATCCAGGGAAAAATTATAATGGTCTGCAAGTGCCTTAAAAATACTTTTATTCCAGGCCGCCTCAGGATTGGAAGTCAGAATCGCACCATTGTTAAATGATTTTGATTTATCTGGTATCAGCAGTGCAGGATCAAATTCTGTTTTCGTACCGATTCCATGACAATCAGGGCAAGCACCGTAGGGATTGTTAAAAGAAAACATTCTCGGCTGAAGCTCAGGAATACTAATTCCACAAGCAGGACAGGAATTTTTTTCAGAAAACACATGAATATCACTTTTGCCGCTATTCTTCAGGTGAAGGATCGACACAAGTCCATCTGTTATTTCTAATGCAGTTTCAACTGAATCAGACAGCCTCTTTCGAATAGAATCTGACAGTTTTATTCGATCCACTACAATTTCAATATCATGTTTTTTGTTTTTATCAAGATTAATTTCATCATCTAAGGAATATATTTCTCCATTTATTCGGATTCGGACAAATCCGGATTTTTTAGCTTGGGTGAATATCCCTTTATGTTCCCCCTTTCTTCCCCTTACTAAGGGAGCTAAAACCATGATTTTTTCATCATTACCAAGAGATACAATGCTCTCAAGAATTTGATCAACAGATTGTTCCTGGATCTCTTTTCCGCAGTTCGGACAATGAGGATGCCCTATTCTTGCCCAGAGTAATCGATAATAATCATAAATTTCAGTTATAGTTCCTACAGTGGATCGGGGATTCTTCTGGATCGTCTTCTGCTCAATTGAAATAGCTGGAGAAAGTCCTTCAATATAATCAACATCAGGTTTTTCCATACGACCGAGAAACTGTCTTGCATAAGCAGAAAGTGATTCAACGTAACGACGCTGACCTTCTGCAAAAATTGTATCAAAAGCTAAAGAGGACTTTCCCGAACCGCTTAGTCCAGATATGACAACCAACTGATCACGATTAAAATCAATATTCACATTTTTCAGGTTATGTTCACGAGCACCTTTTATAATTATTTTTTTATTCATAGTTTATCCAGTTCATTAAAAAACTCTTTTTCAGCTTTTTCAAGAGCTACCTGTTTCAGCATCTTTCCATATTTAAAAATAAACACCTTATCTCCTATACCAGTAATCCCTAAATCGGCATGCTTAGCTTCTTCAGGACCATTTACAGCACAACCCATAACTGCAACAGTAATTTTCTTATTCACTGAATAGAGCCTGTTTTCTACTCGTTTTATAAAATCATGTGTATCAAATGTAGCTCGCCCGCATCTTGGACAAGATATTATAGTAATACTATCAATTAAATTGAATAATGAGAGTATCTCTTTAGCAGCTATAACTTCATTTCTGATATCATCAGATATTGAAATTCTGATGGTATCACCGATTCCTTCAGAAAGGAGTCTCCCGAGTGCATATGTGCTTTTTACTAAGGAAGGAATCAATGGCCCGGCTTCAGTTATTCCGATATGAAGCGGATAATCAAATTTCTCGGCAAAATCCTTGTTTACTTGATAATTTATTCCCGGATTAGATGACTTTAAAGAAATTATTAAATTTTCAAAATTCTTTTTAGCAAAAATTTCAATATATTCTTCCACCGTTCTTGACATGGCTTGAACAATATCCGTCTCTTTTCGTAAATACCACGGCAGTGAACCGCTGTTAACTCCGACTCGCACAGCTGTATTATTATCTTGAGCATGCTGAATTATTTCTTCAGTTTTCCACTTACGGCCGATATTTCCAGGATTAATTCTAATTTTCGGAATACCCGTCTTTATTGCTTCAATAGCTAAAGAATAATCAAAATGAATATCAGCAATAACAGGCATGATTTCTTGTTTTTGTATTATTCCAAGATTACGTATATCCTCTTTATTTTTTACTGAAAACCTCATTAGATCACATCCAATACTTTTTAAGGCTTTCAGTTCATTCAGTAAGCTATTTGTAACGACCGGTATATTACTTGACCACATTGACTGAATAGGGATAGAACTGTTTCCTCCGACATACACAGATCCGACTTTCACTTTTTTGGTTTTCTGACGCATAGTAATACCCCTATATGTAAAAAAGGCTGTATATTAACATACAACCTTTTAACTAATAAAATCAATAAGAACAATAAAGACACAAAAGTATTATAATCTCATGACTATCTGAGTTTTTTTTATTTCATAATTCGATCATAGAAAACTGTTTAAAATCGATCAACAGTTTGTTTCTCTTACCTGAGTGTAAGCATGAGAAAAACCATGACAAATAATGCAACAGTTTCTACAATTCCTATTACTATGAAATAGTTTGCAGTTCCTTTACCAGTTGCTCCTAGAGCATCTGAAGCTGCAGCAGCAGCTTTACCCTGCATCAGAGCTGAGGCTCCCATGGCAAGTCCGCCGAATACACCGGCTGCCAGCATAACCATAGGATCTACAATATCCTTTGCTCCATTAATAAAATTCATCAGCAAATAACCATAAATAGTTTGTGTCAGGGGTGCGCCGGAAAATGCTACCATCATAAATGGTGCAGCTTTGTCATTTAAGAATCTCTTCTTCCAAGCACCTACTGCCGACTGAGCAGCTATACCCGTTCCGAACGCAGAACCCATGGCCGCAAAACATAAAGCTGCAGCAGGTCCTAATAATCCAATGTTCATATGCATTTACTCCTTACCATTTTAATTCATTATTGTTTTTCGCTCTCTTTAAAAGGAGCGTATTTGAACCCTGTCCATTCCATTCCTAACTGACCGGAGAACTCCAGCATATTAAGCCTGACTCCATGAACAAAGACAGAAAGCAAGCCCATTACAATATTCAATCCATGTCCAATTAACAATATCATTATTGCCAGCGGAATGGTAAATCCTCCCATCATGCTGCTTGCCATATCATTAAAACTTGAAGCTATAGCAACACTAGCCATTCCAACAGCAAACAACCTAATATAGGATATAATGTTGGAAAAAGTACTTATTGAATCGAGAAATGTAGTAAACAATCCTCCCAAGCCCTTTATAAATCCTTTTAGAAAGGACTGGCCTTCTTTCTGCTCACCAAATATAACAATGAGAGATATTCCAGCTATGATGGAATATATTGTCCAGAAAGGTAAAGTAAATTCAAGCACTAAAGTTAGAACTAGAAAATATAAACCAATAATTAAAGTAAGCCAACCAAGCTGAGAGTAGGATTTCAAATGTGGAAATTCTCTGAAAAAATTCATTAGGCAGGCAATACTCAATTGAATTGTCCCAATGATAAAACAGATATAAATTACATTTGTTTGAGAAATATTTGTTGTACTCCCAGCAATTTCTGGAAATGAAGCTATTTCAGGTATAACTAAATAATTTAGAAAAGGGACTGAAGCAATCATTTCACTTCCAAACCATGTTCCAGTAATTGCACCCCAGAAAATAGTACATAAACTCAATACATAAAGAAGCATGTTTGTCTTAGTAAGATTTTTTGACTGCAGATGAAGAAAAATTGAGCCTGCTAAAAAAAGAACACCGTAACCGGCATCACCAATAATCATGGCTACAAAAATTGAGAAGAATGAAAGGAAAAGAAAACTTATATCATATTCTCTATAACCGGGAACAGTACCGAGAATAGTAAAGATTGGTTCAATCATTGAAATAATCTTATTATTCTTAAGTTTTGTAGGTACGGGTTCATCAATTCCAGGATTATCCGAAATCAGTCCCCAGGCCATTTTTTCTGCCTTTTGTTTCAGAACTGGGAAGTCTTCTTCAGGGATAAATCCGACAAACCAATGAACAGGTTCACTGTCCACCATACCGCTTTTCACTTTTTCAAAATCCAGGGATTGAAGAACTCTCTCATACTCTTCAGACATGTTTTTTGTATAATGCTCATAAGCTGAAATTTCATTAAAAACAGCCTCATTTTCCTTTTTTAAAGAATTAATCTTTTCAATGATTTCTTCTTCAGACATCTCTGGAATATCTAAAGCTTCAAATTCAGAAGACTTGCTTTCGTTTTCTGAAGCCCATATAACAAGAAAAAGTCTTTTTTTATTTGAGGATAAAACTGTGTACTTTTTATCAGAAAATGCCGGCAAGTTTTTTTTATCAATATCATATAAATATGGATAAATGCCATTTCTTTTTAGATAATCTATATCGTGAGGATTAATCTTAGCAATATTTTCAAAAAAAGTTTTTTTCTTTTTCAGTTCTTTTATTGTCTCAAAATTCTGCTGTCGTTTATTATCCAGCTGAACAATCTTTTCCGATAATTCATAGGGTTTAAGTTCTTCAGATGCTGCTGTATCGACAATCTCTTTTTGTTTGCCTTTCCTTTTTTCTTTTTTCTCACTTTTCTCAGACTGATAGGCGTTTATTATCTGCATTGCTTTCTGCAGTTGAAAAACTTCATTTTGTATTCTTTCTGTTTTTCTATTATGTCCTGCAGGAGTCATAATATGAATCAGCCCAAGACTGCGCAGCTGTTTTAAAGAATTATCCAAATCATTCTGTTTAATGAAAACAGAAACTTTTTTCATTTTTACAATCATGATTATGATACCTTTACAATTTTATTTTTTGCAATTTTGCCTCTAACAACCGCAGCTGTCTGCTGGTCTCCAAGATATATTTGAATTCGTCTGATATTAGTTCCAGCTTCAGGTATTTTAACTTTTTCAAACAAGTTTACACGCTGCGAAGTTGTTCTCAACTCTTTTTCAAGCAAATCCTTCTGTTTTTCCAATGTGGAAATTTTTGCATCATACTCTGAAAGCTCTTTTAGAAGTGAAATTGCAGAATCAACCCAAAGCGGGAACTCTAAAAGATTATAATCAATTTCTTCAAACTCAATTGAATCAAAAATTGGAATAGAAACTCCAGCGATATTCCCTCTTTCCCTCAAAACACGTTTAACAATTATCAAGTTATCAATTTTATGCTTACGCAAAAATGATTTATTTTCTCCAAATACAGCAATCCAATGTTGTATATTTTCAATTATTATCTGCTGTTTTTTTTCAAGGTCACGAATATCCTGTTCAACCTTCTGAATTACCATCTGGAGCTGCTGTTTTTTTAAAACAAGAGTTGGAAGGTAACGTTGAAATCTTTTTAAGGCGTCTTTTTGTTTTTTCAGTTCGTTTTTTGTTAACTTAACAGCAGGCACGATTATACCTCTTCTTTTTGTATTTCCTTAGGCCAATGTTTGAATACCAATTCAGTTCTCATTCCAGTTTCTTCAGGTGAAAAACATTCAGCTAAAATTTCCCAACCCAGATCCAAAGCTCTTTCCAAGGGAATATTTACTGAAAGATCCATCATTTGAGCTTCGAACATTTCACCATATTTCAGCAATTTATCATCCCAGTCACTCATCCTGAAACCCATAGATTTCTTTTCGAGTGACTCTTTATAAGATGCATAAAGCTTTATCATACCATCCATTAAGGTTCTATGGTCATCTCTGGTCACATCATTAACTTGCTGTTTTAACCTTGATAATGATCCAAAGGGTTCAATTCTTCCATTTCTCAAATAATACTGTCCTTCTGTGATATACCCTGTATTATCTGGAACAGGATGAGTAACATCATCCCCCGGCATTGTAGTGGCAGCAAGGATGGTTACAGACCCTGCACCTTCAAAATCTACAGCTTTTTCATAACGTGAAGCTAACTGACTGTATAAATCACCTGGATACCCACGATTAGAAGGAACCTCTTCCTTTGTTATTGCGATTTCCTTCATAGCATCAGCAAAGTTTGTCATGTCTGTAAGAAGTACAAGAACTTTTTTCCCCTGCAGAGCGAACTCTTCAGCTACAGCCAGCGAAATATCAGGAACGAGAAGGCCTTCAACCGTTGGATCCGATGCGGTATGAACAAAAAAGATCGTACGGCTCATTGCACCGCCTTCTTCAAGAGTATCCTTGAAATAGAGGTAGTCATCATACTTAAGCCCTATTCCACCAAGAATAATCAAATCAACTTCAGCCTGAAGAGCTATTCGTGCAAGGAGTTCATTATACGGTTCCCCGGAAACAGAAAAAATTGGAAGCTTCTGAGACTCTACAAGCGAATTAAATACATCTATCATGGGAATACCAGTACGAATCATGTTTTTGGGTATGATTCTCTTTGCAGGATTTACCGAGGGACCGCCGATTTCAATAAGATTTTCATCTAATTCAGGGCCTTTGTCTTTCGGCAAGCCGCTGCCGTTAAAAATTCTTCCGAGTAGGTTTTCAGTGAAGGAAATTTTCATCGGATGACCCAGAAACCGCACTTCATCTCCCGTGGAAATACCCCTTGCTCCAGCAAAAACCTGCAGGGAAACAAGATCTCCCTTTAAACGAATGACATTTGCTAAAGAAGAACCATGTGAAGATTTTACCACCGCTAAATCTTCATAATTAACATCCTCGGCCTTCACATTAATTACATTTCCAGCGATGGATTCAATTTTTGTATATACTTTCCGCATGGATTACCTGCCTTTTCTATTTATCTCTAACTATCTCTTTTACATGTTTATCATATTCAGTAAACTTTTCATTGAAAAGTGAATATATTTCTTTTTCATTTGTCTTAAACTGCTCTGAATCCCATTCTGATCCATTCCAGTCAAGAAATTTCTGACGCAGCTGATTAAAGAAATGTCTTGCATCTTCTTTCTTGCTGAGTTTGTAGTTCCCAGCAGTGATTTTAAAAAGGGTATTAAAAGTATACTTCTGTCTTTCAACAGAAACTGCTCCATCAACTGGATCAAATGAGTTCTGCTGCAGATAAACAGAATCTATCATATCTGATTTTAAATAAAGCACATAATCTTCAATACTTGTTCCTTCTTCTCCAACAACTTTCATCATTTGGTTGACTTCATCACCACGGAACAGTATGTCTCGAATATATCCAGTTTTATTGGTATCAATAACTCCTGGATACTTAGACCAGCTCTCTAGAGGATCAATTGCAGGATACTTTCTTGCATCAGATCTTTCTCTGGATAATCCGTGGAAAGCTCCAACAACCTTAAGCGTTCCCTGTGTTACTGGTTCTTCAAAATTACCACCGGCTGGGCTTACTGTCCCTCCAATGGTGACAGAACCGATAGAGCCGTTTCGAAGACGTACCAAGCCGGCTCTTTCATAAAAACTGGCAATAACTGATTCAAGATAAGCAGGAAAGGCTTCTTCACCAGGTATTTCTTCAAGTCTTCCTGACATCTCGCGCATAGCTTGCGCCCAGCGTGAAGTAGAATCCGCAAGAAGGAGAACATGGAGTCCCATCTGCCTATAGTATTCTGCAATTGTAACTGCTGTATAAACAGATGCTTCTCTGGCGGCCACAGGCATGGAACTAGTATTACAGATAATAATAGTTCTTTCCATCAGAGACTTACCGGTTCTCGGGTCAGTCAATTCAGGGAATTCCTGCAAGGTTTCAACTACTTCTCCAGCTCTTTCACCGCATGCGGCAATAATAACAATATCTATTTCAGCATGTCGGCTGGTTATCTGCTGAAGTACGGTCTTCCCGGCTCCAAAGGGACCAGGAATACAGTATGTGCCCCCTCTTGCAACCGGCAGCAGTGTATCTATTAAACGAACCTTTGTTATCATTGGATCAACTGGTTTCATTCTCTCTTCATAAAAATCAACAGCTCTCTTAACCGGCCATTCAAAAGAAAGGCTAATTTCATACTCTTTTTTCTTTGAGTCCTCAATTGTCGCTACTTTATCCTGAAGCGTATACTTACCTTTCTTTACAATATTTTTTACTGTAAAAACTTCATCCCTCGGAAAATTAAAAGGAACCATTATCTGGTGCTTGAAAATACCTTCCGGTACAGTTCCAATTTCATCTGCCGTTCTTACTGTATCGCCTTTTTTAACTGAAGGTGTGAATTCCCATGAGGCTTCCTGGGAAAGAGCAGTTAAATACACTCCTCGCTGTAAAAAAAATCCGCAGGATTCAGCTAACTGTGGTAATGGATTCTGCAGTCCATCATATATTTGCCCAAGCAAACCCGGTCCCAACTGAACGCTTAATAACTCTTCTGAAAATTCAACATCATTCCCCACACGAATACCACGTGTCATTTCAAAAACTTGAAGTTCGACAGAATCTGTGTTTATTCGTATTATTTCTGATTTCAGACGTTTATCGTCAACTAAAATGTAAGCAACTTCATTCATGGATACTGTATCAGCTGTTCTTACAGTTACCATATTCCCGTTGACACCAATTACCTTACCTGTATTTTTACTCATTATTCTTCTCCGAATAGTTTCATTACATATGTTTTATTCTTGACTGGACATTTGAAAAAACTTCTCTGAATTGTTCTTCACCATCTTCATAGGTAAAATAT
>JAIPFS010000003.1 GCA_021736545.1 Spirochaetia bacterium
CAGTTCAAGAACCACTGTTAAAAAATAGAATTGAATCATTCCAAACTCCATGATATATAAAACATAACATTTTCAGCTACCGTGTATTCATTAAACATCTGCCTGTTACAAAGGGTAACATAATCATATCAGTATTCCTTCCAATTTTCAATTAATAATACTCATTAATTTGTGAAGTATTTTACTGCTTGAGAAATCTCTTTTACTAAATCTTCAGCAATGAACCAACCTTCCTTCTCAAAAAGTTTACGCCCAATATACTGATGGATAAAACTTCCAATACAGGCGCTTTCCGTAATTGAGATCCCCTGGGCAATTAAACCGCCTATCATACCTGAGAGAACATCTCCTGAACCGGCTGTTCCCATAGCCGGATTATTTCCCTCTATAACAAAAATCTCTCCTTCAGGGGATGCAATTATAATAGCATGTGTTTTATAAACAACACAGCATTTAATTTTTTTTGCTATAAACCTTACTTTTTCAAAAATATCATCATTTATTTTAAATAAGCTCTGTTCTTTTTTTGAAGCATCTGCATTAGTTTCATATTTTTTTTCTTCACGTAATAAATCATACAGCGGATCGAATTCTCCAGGATGCGGAGTGATAACCCAATTTCCCGATAAACCATCATCCATATTGATTCTCTTTTCCTCGAGCAGTTTCCTTAAAACTGCAATGCCATCTGCATCAATAACTCCCCTTACATCTGATTCTAAAGCAGAAAGAAGCTGCATGAACCTGTGATGAGCCCTTCCCCAACCGGGGCCGATAATAAATGAAGTAAATTTTTTCTTTTCATTACCAATATGTTCATCCGTAATTTTCGGAACAACCATTTGCGAATCAAGTTTTGCAGCTATAGTTGAATATATTTCTTCATCCGCAAACACAGTGACAAGACCTGTTCTCATCCTTGAGCATGCTTGAGCACTAAGTGCTGCTGCACCAGTTGTACCTACAGCCCCAGCAAAAACAGCTGCATGGCCGCGTTTATTTTTATATGAGTCAACTGGAATCGGTGGAAGATTAATGTCTTCCGAACGTATTATTACAGGAGCTTCTGATATTGAATCCAACAAAAAATGGGGAAATCCGGGATTAACAGTTACTCGTTTCCCCATTAAGGGCAAAATATGCGGGAAAAAGAAAAATCTTTTCTGCAGTCCCATGTTAATTGTTAAATCTGCAGGTAATACAGCCATTCCCAGTTTATATGCATCAAAGAGACCACTTGGTGAATCGACTGCAATAACTTTCGGAAAAGCAGGCCTATTATTATCCATGGAACCATCTTTTCGCCCTTTTCTGGAGAGCTTTAAAATTTCATATACTCTCTCAACAACAAGCTCTGCAGTTCCATGCAGCTCCCCTTTAATCCCATTGCCTGCAATACCATCAAATAAGAATTCAGCTTTCCTGATAAGTTCTACTGATTTTTCTTCATCATCATTCCAGTAATAGACCGGAATTTGTATATTTTTACAGATTTTTTCATGAAGCTGCATTTGCTCATTCAGCTTCCGGGTTGTAATAACAATAGAAATCCTTTTAAAGCCCTCTAGAAGCGCTTTCCTTGCCATAACAAGCGCATCACCACCGTTATTACCTCCACCAGCCAAAAAAACCATTTGAGAAGTTTCTGATGCACTTGGAAAAAAATTCTGAAACTCTTGAAAAGCTTTCATCCCGGCTTGTTCCATCAGCAGAATGCCCGGTATACCGAGAAGCTGCTGAGCTTTTGTATCAATATCAGCCATTTGGTCCGAACTTACTATCGCTTCCATGTGTCCTCCTTTCAGATACCAATCAATACATCGAACTATTCATCAGAGAATCTGCTGGTACATCAATTGCTGTTCAATAATCAGTGTTTCTTAAAGCGATTTTATCCACATAATTCAGCAGCAAATCGCATATGGTAAATTATAACTCTTTCAGTTAAGAGAGTACACAACTCTAAAGAAAACTTGTACATTGTAGAAAGAACTATTATAGTATTACTGCTGATTACAAAAAGTTGAAAATACTCTATAATCTTTTTTATTAGCTTATTTTAAAAAACTAAAGGATTGTATATATATGGCTATTGATTTTCTTAAGAATCTGTTCGGTTCAAAGCAGGAACATGATTTGAAGGCTCTTGTTCCACTTCTGCACAAAGTTAATGAAAAGGAGAACTGGGCAATTTCACTTCAGGACTCAGATTTCCCTGCAGAAACAGCTCGACTTAAAGAGAAATACAGGAAAAGCAAAGATCTGGAATCCCTTTTACCGGAAGCTTTTGCACTCAGCAGAGAAGCTGCGCGCAGGGTACTTGGCGAACGCCATTATGATGTACAAATACTCGGCGCTATTGTGCTCCATCAGGGTAAAATTATGGAGATGAAAACGGGTGAAGGTAAAACCCTTTCCTGTGTTCCGGCGGCATTTTTAAATGCATTAACTGGAGAGGGTGTTCATATCATCACTGTTAATGAATATTTAGCAGAACGTGATGCGGCATGGATGGGGCCTGTATACAATTTTCTGGGGCTTTCTGTTGGTGTCATAGTCTCTGAACTTGATAATGAACGCAGAAAAGCGGCTTACAGCAAAGATATAACGTACGGAACAAATAATGAATTCGGATTTGATTATCTCCGGGACAATATGAAGGTTGATATAAGTCAGAAAATTCAACCCAAGCATACATACTCGATAATAGATGAAATTGATTCGATATTAATTGATGAAGCAAGAACTCCGCTTATCATCTCTGGTGCTGCAGAGGATGATACCAAGAAATTTGAAGAAGTAAACCGTCTTGTAAATTCACTGAATGAAGCTTCTAAGGATCCTGAAACAGGAAAGTATCCTGAATTACCTGAAGGCGATTTTACGCTAGATGAAAAATCAAAAAAAGTTTCTTTCACCAATGAAGGAATGAATAAAATTGAGGCACTGCTTCAGAAACAAAAAATTATTGACGGTTCCCTTTTTAACGATGAAAACTTTGAGTATATTCACTATTTTACCCAGGCAGTAAAAGCCCATAAACTATTTAAAAAGGATACGGATTATGTTGTAAAAGACGGGCTTGTTCAAATAGTTGATGAATTTACTGGACGTATTCTCCATGGCAGAAGGTATTCTGACGGCCTGCATCAGGCAATTGAAGCAAAAGAGCGTATTAAAGTCGCCAAAAGAAATAGAACTTTGGCAACGATCACTTTTCAGAACTTTTTCAGGATGTACGACAAAATTTCCGGTATGACCGGTACAGCTGATACAGAAGCTACAGAGTTTTCAAAGATATACGGACTTGAAGTTGTCGTAATTCCTACAAACAGACCTGTAATTCGCTTAGATGAAGATGACTTTATTTACTATAATGAAGATTTTAAATTTAAAGCTATCTGCGATGAAATTGAACAAGTCAATAAAAAGGGTCAGCCCATTTTAGTTGGAACTGTTACTATAGATAAATCAGAAATGCTCTCTGCACATTTGAAAAATCGCGGAATACGACATGAAGTACTAAATGCTAAGAATCATGCAAGAGAGGCCCATATTATCGCTGAAGCCGGTGCAAAAGGCTCAGTAACCATCGCTACCAATATGGCAGGTCGTGGAACTGATATTAAGCTTGGAGGAAATCCTGAATTTCGCGCGAGAAGCAAAGCAGGAACGGAAGCATCAGAAGAAGAATTTCAGAAAGTGTATGCTGATGAAAGAGTAAAATGGGAGTCTCAGTATAAAGAAGTTAAAGAACTCGGCGGCCTCTATATTTTAGGGACTGAACGTCATGAATCAAGGCGAATAGATAATCAGTTAAGAGGGCGATCCGGAAGACAGGGAGACCCGGGACTCTCTAAATTTTTTCTTTCACTGGATGATACCCTCCTCCGGTTGTTCGCAAAGGATAATCTCAAAGAGTTTATGGGAAAACTAGGCCTGAACAGCGGAGAGCCTATTAAACATCAAATGATTTCTCGAGCTATTGAAAAGTCTCAATCCAAAGTTGAAGAGAGAAACTTTGAAATACGTAAACACCTTTTGGATTTCGATGATGTCCTTAATGAACAGCGAAATTTTATTTACTCGCGACGCGATGAGATACTGCAGGATACACAGTTGAAAGATCGTGTTATGCAGACAGCTGATGAACTGGTGCATTCAATTCTTGAAGAAGCATATTCAAGCAATAAGTCCCCCGAACAGCTGCAAAAGGTAATTTTGGAAAATTTAACCGAACAATTTCATATGGATTTTTCTTCATTAAACCTTGACTGCAGGCAGAATAAAAAAGAAGAACTTAAAAAGCAAATTATTTCTTTTTTAAATAGCAATCTTGAAGAAAAAATTAATATGGCGGGGGAGAAAGTTTTCAATTCTTTTATTCGATATCAGTACATTCGCCAAATAGATAAACGATGGCAGGATCATTTAGAAAACATGGAAGCCCTGCGCGAAGCTGTTTATCTTCGATCATACAGTCAAAAAAATCCTTTACTTGAGTACAAGCTTGAAGGATTTGATATTTTTGATGAAATGCTTCAGGATATCAGATATTCTATAGGAAGGGTTGCCATACGTGTAAAAATCTCACAGGATCACCAAAAGCGCCAGCCATACAGTAGTCGAAGAGTTCAAGAGCAGCATGCTGGAATGGGTCAGTTCGGACCAGCAAGACAGGCTTCAAATACAGCCGGAATTTCTCATTCAGCAAACAGCAGTCAGCAAGCGATTCAGATTAAACGAAACACACCAAAAGTGGGAAGGAATGATCCCTGCCCCTGCGGCAGCGGGAAAAAATATAAACACTGCTGCGGGAGATAATTTTGGTTATTCTTCTTGTTTATCTTCCTGTTTTATTAACGTAAGAGGATCAAGCGAATTCCCGTTTCTCTGAATTGCAAAATAGAGATGCGGTTCCAAAGATTTGCCAGTATTACCCATCTCTCCAATCAGCTGCCCCTGCTCAACTGTTTCCCCGGGTTCAACAAGAATTACATCCAGGTGTGCATATATTGTTAAATATTCACCTTTGCTAATACGTATTAATTTCCCATTGTCCGTAGTTACATCCCGTGAAATCTCATCAACAGTTCCACCCATGGATGCAATTACAGGAGTACCAGTTTCATTAGAAATATCTATCCCATAAAAATCTTTTATTTCAGCAGTTATGGGATCACGCTTCTCTCCGAAGGTAGTCATCAAATCACCTTCAGCCGGCCATATAAAAAATTCCTCAATAGAAATCACTTCACCTTCTCCCATTGCTGTTCCTGCATTTGTATCTTCACCTGGAACGGCAACTTTTGGTATGAATAACTCGTCTCCCGGATAGATAATTGCATTAGGATTCAGATCATTTATTTCAGCTAAAGTCAGATATCCCATATCATAAGAGTGTGCAATTTCGGATAAAGAATCTCCAGACTGTATGATGTACACCTGGCCATCTCTATCAGGTATTCGTAATTTCATTCCTCTACGTATTTCACCAGAGGAATCGATAATATTAACTCCCAAAATTGTTTCCGGCAGTAAATTAAATGATTCAGCAATTGAAGAAACAGTATCTCCTTCTTTCACTGTATAAGAGGTATAACTTACCGAATCTTCTGCCTGTTTTTCTTCAGCAGAAGGCTCCTTTCTCTCTTCTGTTCCGGGAATAATTTCTTCATTCCCATTTTCCATATCTTCCGACTGGATTCCATCATTTTCTTCAGCCAGATCCTGACTCCTGATTATATCAGAATCTTTTTCAGCGGGACTGCTGTTTGGATTCTGATCACCATCTACACCTGATAAACTGCTGCTGGTTTCTCTGTCCACTGAAGTATCAGAAAGTGATTCTTCAATAATATCCGAAATTCGGGCATTTTCAGAAGAAGTTTTTTCAGAGGAGTCACTTTCAATAGTGGAAGATTCTAATTCTTTTCCCTCTTCACTTTCCGGATTTGTACCTTCAGGATTCAATATCATCCATCCTAAAGCAAAAACCGCTGCGAGAATTATTAATATCATCAGTGAAGAGACAATAAAACGAAGCATTTTTTGTTTCCCGTTATATTCATCATATCTATCAGATCTGGTCATATCGTCATAATTTCGTTCATTTGGATAATTGCTCATAGCACTCAACTTGTAAATTATTATCTATCGACAATACCCTTAATTGATATTAATATATTTTCTACATGGATACCAGAGGAAATAATAAAATTTACTATTTCTTTCTCATTCTCACATTCTCTTTCGCTTTATTTGTTCTAATTCTCTTTGCTTACAACATGACAGTAAAAGCTGCTCCAGCCCAGGAGAATGATTATACGCTTTCTATAAATGAACGTGTTATCAGAGGAAGCATATATGATAGAAATAATACACTAATCGCTACAGAAGTTCCATCATATTCACTTACAGCTTGGATACCTTCAATACATAATTTCAGAATAACTGCTGAGGTCTTAGCTGAATCATTAGATGAACCTGTCGAAATTTTATTAAAAAGACTGAAGAGTACAAATGGATTCCTCTATATAGAAAGAGGACTAAGTCAGGCAGAAAAAAAGGCGCTGGAGGAAGAATTAAAGAGAAATAAGATTTCAGGTATTTATTTTGAAAAAGCCTACGGCAGATACTATCCGTATCATGAACTGGCAGCACAAACTATTGGTTTTGTAAATATCGACAACCAAGGGCTTGCCGGTCTGGAATACTTTTTCAATGATCAACTCTATCCCCTTCCTAATCCGTCTTCTTCTGTAACTTTCGGAGATGATATATACCTTACGCTGGATATGGAGATTCAGAAAAAATTGCATAAGGCTCTTTTAGACCTATATTTAGATCACTCTCCTGATGGGATCTCCGGTATTGTTATGGATGCCGAAAATGGTGATATATCAGCAATGAGTTCTTTCCCTGTTTTTGATCTGAATAATTACAGAACCGCTTCTGAAGAAGCGCTGCGAAATAGAACAGTTTCATTAATGTATGAACCCGGCTCCGTGTTTAAAGTTTTTTCCCTTGCTGCTATTCTGGAAAGCGGACAAGCCGATCTGGATGCACCCTTTTTTTGTGATGGAAGTTCTCTGCTTGAACTGAATAATGGATCCCGCATTACAGTAAACTGTGTTCATCCCCATGGAAATGTGGGGCCTCGCGAAGTACTCAAGTACTCCTGTAATGGAGCAATTGCAAACTATGCATTACAAGTTTCTGACAGTTTTTTTTATAATTCACTTTTACATTTTGGTTTTTCTGCCCGAACAGGCTTACCTCTGACTGAAGAGACATCCGGTATTCTTCCTCATCCTGATAATTGGTCTTTCAGAAGCAAACCAACAATAGCTTTTGGACAGGAATCAGGTATAACTGCCATGCAAATAGCTGCGGCAGCAACTGCTTTGACAAATAACGGCGTGCTGCTGAAGCCTAATCTTGTTAAAAGAATTTACTCTAATAATTCTTCTGATTCAAATGATAATACTGTTAAACAAAATACGCGTATTGAGTTGGGTACAGCCATCTCAAGAAATACATCCGAACGTATTCTGGATTATATGACATCTGCAGTAGAACAGGGTGGAACAGCCCACGGTTTGCAGAATGAAGATTTTACAATCGCTGCAAAAACAGGCACAGCACAGTTAATGAATAGTGAAACTGGTGAATACTCTAAAGAACGCTATCTTGCCTCATGTTTAGCAATTTTCCCCTATGAAAATCCACAATATATTGTCTATATTGCCGCTGACAACCCCAAATCAGGGGAGATTTATGGAAGCTCAGTTGTGGTTCCATATCTGAAAAAGCTAATAAATGAGCTGAAAGTAGATATTAATTAAGATTTAACTTTCAGCTCCATTTATATGAGTTTCAGTTGACTGCTGTTACGTAATATATTTATAGATTTATAAGATATATCGACTTAAATCGCGGTCTTCCACAACGCTGGCAAGTTTTTCGTTTACATATTCTTCAGTTATCGGGATAGTCTGACCGCTTAATTCAACAGCAGTATACGAAATATCCTCTAGAAGCAGTTCCATTATTGTATGAAGCCGTCTAGCACCAATATTTTCTGTTTTAGCATTTACATCTTCTGCAATTTGGCTGAGCCGCTTCAGAGCATCTTCCTTGAACTCAATTTTTACATTCTCAGTCTCCATAAGTGCACGGTACTGTTTTGTAAGAGAGTTTTCAGGCTCTGTAAGGATCCTGAAAAAATCTCCGCTTTGTAAATTGTCTAGTTCTACACGAAGCGGAAACCTCCCCTGCAGTTCAGGAATAAGGTCAGAAGGTTTACTTATATGAAAGGCCCCAGCTGCAATGAAAAGAATATGGGAGGTGTCAATAATTCCGTACTTTGTGTTAATTTTTGCACCCTCAACTATTGGCAGAATATCCCTCTGCACACCTTCTCTGGATACATCTACTCCACTGGAGCTATTCTTTGAAGTGACTTTGTCAATTTCATCAACAAATATGATTCCCATCTCCTCAACTCGTTCTTTTGCAATTTCCGCAGCCTGATCATCATCTATCAATTTACTCATCTCTTCTTCAAGGAGAATTTCTTTTGCTTGTTCAACAGTAACACGTTTTTTCTTCTTACCGCTACCGAACATACTTCCAAGGCTGGATATAGCTGATTGTATATCCTCCATATTGCCACCGGAAAAAATCTCAATTCCTTGGTTCTTTTTCTTTGACACTTCCACATCTATCTGTCTTTCATCCAGTTTACCTTCTCTAAGCATTTTCCTGAACTTTTCACGTGTATCAGAATTTGCCTCTTCCGAAACTGAATGCGTCTGTGTTATGAGATTATTCTGCTGTTCACTGCTGCTTTCTGTACTTTTATCGCTCTTTCTTTTTGATACTCCAGGAAGAAGCAGCTCAAGAAGTTTGTCTTCTGCAATTTTTTCTGCTTCATCCCTAACTTTTTCAGCGAGTTCATTTTTTACCATGTTCAGGGCAATTCTCATGAGATCCCTGACCATGGATTCTACATCGCGGCCTACATAACCTACTTCTGTAAACTTAGTGGCTTCAACTTTGATAAAAGGCGCACCGCATAATTTAGATAGTCTCCTGGCAATTTCAGTTTTTCCAACCCCTGTAGGTCCTATCATTATTATATTTTTCGGAGCAATCTCTTCTCTCAAATCTTCGGGTAATTTCTTTCTTCTCACTCTATTTCTTAATGCTACTGCAACAGATTTTTTAGCTTTATCTTGTCCAATTATATATTTATCCAGCTGCTGGACTATTTCTTTGGGTGCCATTTCATCTAAATTGATTTTGTCCATTTTACAATTCCTCCAGTAGTATATTATTATTCGTATAAATACATATGCTCGAAGCTATTTTTAAAGAGCGTAAAGCTATTTCGGATGCTGCCAAGTCTGATGCATCAATATAAGCTTTTGCTGAAGCTAGTGCATATGTTCCACCTGAACCGATTGCAATAGCTTCTTCTTCCGGTTCAAGTACATCGCCTGTTCCGGAAATCAGCAATATTCTTTCTTTATCTGCAACCAGCATCATTGCTTCAAGCTTTTGAAGAGCTTTATCCATTCGCCACTCTTTAGCAACTTCCACTGCCGCACGCGTAATATCGCCGCCATGCTCCTTAACTTTTCCTTCAAATTTTTCCAGCAGGGTAAATGCATCAGCAGTTGCACCGGCAAATCCAGCCATAATTTTCCCATCATACAGTTTACGAATTTTTTTTGCATTACCTTTTATGATGGTATTTCCTAATGTTACTTGACCATCTCCTGCCATTGCTGTTTTACCATCTCTTTTCACTGCAAGAATTGTTGTTCCATGAAAACTCATTTCTTTCTCCTTCCATGCGGATGTGTTTGTTCATATACCTTTTTCAAACGTTCAATACCTACATGAGAATAAATCTGAGTTGTTGAAATATTCTCATGTCCTAATAGCTCCTGTACAACACGAATACCAGCATCATTGTCAAGAATATGCGTTGCAAAGGTATGACGTAATGTGTGGGGAGTAATATGCTTGTTCAATTGAAGCTGTTCAGTGTATTTCTTAAAAATATAATGTACTCCCTGTGCTGTTATTCTTCTACCCCGTGTATTTATTATTAAAGCTTTTTTTTCATTCATGTACACCTTATTAGTTCGCAAATATGTATGTTTAAGAGATAAATACTGCTTAAGAACTGCCTTTGCAGGTTCAGTTAAATATACAAAGCGATCTTTATTTCCTTTTCCATGAACGAGTATAAAGCCTTTATTAATATCAAGATCATCTTCGTTCATGGCAGTCAGTTCTGATAATCTGCAGCCGGTTGAGTAAAATATATGAAAAAGAGAGGCATCTCTTATCCCTTGGAAAGAATTATCCGGTGCATTAAGAAGAAGGTGCACTTCTTCCAAAGTCAGTACAGAAGGAAGTTTTCTGCTGCCTTTAATGCTTTTTACTCGTTCAACTGGATTTTTATGTATATACTCATATCTTACAAGATAGGAAAAGAAACCCTTTAATGCAGATATAATTCGGTTTACCGTAGAGGATGAGAGCTTTTCCCTTTGAAGCTCTCCAAAAAAAGCTCTTATGATTTGCTTATCCGAATTTTGGATATCAATTCCATGAATTTGCAGGAAATTTTGAAATTTTATCAAATCCTGCTTATACGATACAGTGGTTCTTGTTGAAAGATTGCGAACCTCCGTTAGATATTGTAAGTAATGTTCAACTAGTTCATGAATTTCTTTCAAACCAACCTCTTCGGTATCTGATGATTTCCCCTTTAATTTCTTTCTTAATTAATTCACTTTGCTTCATTTCGGCAGGATAATGGTACGTTACTTGACGATATTTTTCTAGATTCCATGCCCAGTTTTCAAATACCTCTTTGATAGAAGATATAACCGGAGCCCCCTCTTCGGCAAGTCTTTTTGTACCATTGTAAAATCTATGAGAAGTGCCTGTTTTGTGAATAAAAACATCGCGCCCCTGTTCCAAAGCATAATCAGCTGTAATAAGAGAGCCGGATTTTTCCGGAGCCTGTATGACAATGGTGCTTCGAGATAATCCGCTTATTATTCGATTTCTTTTTGGAAAATTATAGCGAAGAGGCTTTTCTTCAGGTATAAATTCACTTAATATGCATCCTCCTCTATCCACCATTCTTTCAGCAAGCTTACGATTGCATTGCGGATAGATGTGATTCAATCCGCTGCCCATGACTGCTATTGATATTCCGTCCGCTCTTACGGCTCCACTGTGTGAAGCACTGTCAATTCCTGCAGCAAGACCAGATACAACAGGTATACCAGAATAAGCGCATTCCAAGCCCATTCCAAACGCAGCAATATCTGCTTTTTCAGTCGACCGCCTAGTCCCTACGATGCTGATTGAAGGTTTTGACTGTTCGTAAAGCTCCCCCCAGGCATATAAAAGATAGGGCGGATTGTATATTTCCCTTAACTGAGGAGGATATGCGGTATCAAGAAAGTGAATAAAATGATACCCCCGTTTTTGGACAGTGATCAGAATTTCATCAGCTTCAGTCAGTATTTCTTCAGGGAAAAATCGTTTACTCCTGTAGTTTCTTCTGATTATCTTACTAATGTCTTCTGTATGCAAATTGATAAAAGAACGTTCGTAATTGATGCTTTTTTCAACTTCCCATTTCTCTTTACAAGTTAAGCCCGGCAGTAAAGAAATACATAATCGCACATATTTTTCTTCTTCCTTCATACTATATATGACATGAAGAAATGTATTTTTACTTCAATTTCAATTTATTTTTTTTATTTTCTGCTTATCTTGTTTTCCGGGTGATACAGATGATGTTTCCCCTGCAGTTCTCCGGTATGAATGTGCGTATATATTTGTGTAGTTTGAATATCAGAATGTCCTAAAAGTTCCTGGACCACGCGTAAATCTGCTCCTCCCTGCAGCATATGAGAGGCATAGGCGTGTCGCAGGTTATGAACTTTTGAAGAAATTCCTATTTTTTGCGTGTATAGGTAAAACCGTTTCCAGACCGCTTGTCTTGTAAGCGGCTTTCCTCTTTTATTGATAAAGAGATACTCTGAATTCACATTCATCTGATTACGAATAGAATCTTTATAGGTTTTAATCCAGTAAACCGCTGCATTCCCCAGAGGAACAATTCGCTCCTTATTCCCCTTGCCAGTTATTCTCAGAATTTTCTCATCCAAAAAAAGCTTTGAAAATCGAACACTGCAGGCTTCTGAAATTCGGAGCCCGCAGGAATAAACAAGCTCAAAAAGAGCCCTGTCACGAATACCCAAAGAATGATCCGTAGGAATAGCTTTAAATAATGCTTCTATATCCTCAGAATCAAGGATGTCGGGAATTCTAAACTCTTTTTCAGGCGATTCAATCCGCGCGGCAGGATTATCCGTCCGAAACCCCTCATCTATTAAAAAACCATAAAAAGAACGAAGAGCTGTTATTACTCGGGAGATGGAAGCTCTTTTCAAATTAGCAGAAACTCTTCTATGAACAATGAAATTGATAAGCTCATCACTATTTAAAGATATAAGCAGAGCAGAGTCCCTGGCCTTTTCTGGTAGAGAATTATTCTTATACTGAAGCAATGCAGATAATTCATTACAATATGCTTGAACAGTACTTGATGAAAGTCTTAATTCCACTAGAAGATAATTCTCATAATTATTTAAAAGCTGCTTGTCATTAATCATATTAATTAAGATTAAGCGTCCTCTTCACCTCGTGCTTTACGGTACCGTAAAACAGCTGGGTAGGATATATCTTCTGGAATTCCATTCTGTTTTTTAAGTTTTCTCTGCAGGTCCTGCCATCGTTCTATGGTAACAACCTCATCCTTTTCCTCAGGATGCTCACGCTTTTGCTTCCTAGATTCATGGTACTCATCTGACGGCTGATCATTCTCCAGTTCAAGTTCTTCAGCTTTATCATTTTCCCGATTGAAGCCCGTTGCTATTACAGTAACTTTCAACCTGTCACCAAGATCAGGGTTGTATGACTGACCGGCAATTACAAGTGCATCATCGTCTGAATTATTTGTAATTATTTCCACAACATCTTGATATTCCTTAAGTGTTAAATCATCTCCTCCGGTAACATTAACCAGAATTCCCTTTGCTCCCTCAATTCGTGCATTTTCAAGGAGCGGGTTATTTATAGCAGATGTTGCTGCGTCAATAGACCTGTTTTCGCCTTCACCTACTCCGATACCCATCAGGGCATCCCCTCGGCCTTTCATGACCGTTCTCACATCAGCAAAATCAATATTTATTTCCCCTGGTTCAGTTATAAGCTCACTTATTCCCTGAACCCCCTGTCTCAATACGTCATCTGCTAAGTGGAATGCTTGCTTAATGGGAGTATCTTTTTCAACAATTTTCAATAGATACTGGTTGGGAATAATTATCAGCGTATCTACCTGTTTTCTGAGTTTTTCTATACCCTCTTCGGCAAGTTTCATCTTCTTTCGGCCTTCAAATAAAAAGGGAGTTGTTACTACAGCAACTGTGAGAGCATTCATTTCCTTGGCAACTTCAGCAACTATCGGTGCAGAACCTGTTCCTGTGCCGCCTCCCATTCCTGCTGTAATAAAAGCCATATCAGTATCTTTCAGAAGAGCCTTAATATCTTCCCTTGATTCATCAGCAGCCTGTTCACCGACTTCCGGGACTCCCCCTGCACCTAGACCGCCGGTGAGTTCAGAACCTAAAGGAAGTTTTGTTTCGGCATGAGAACGTTGTAGAGCTTGTATATCTGTATTCATAGCTACATACTCAACTTTTTTTAAGCCAGCGGCTATCATTCTGTTTACAGCGTTTCCACCGCCGCCGCCTACTCCCAATACACGTATTACTGTTGGTGTAGATTTATCTGAGTTATACATTCTCTCATCATGTAGTATTTCTAAATTCATAATTCCTCCATATCTATTCTTAAGGGATAATAGACAGCAATATGCTAAAAAAGCATATTGAAAAAATCTTTTACTTTCCTGCCGAAACCGTTTTTCTTATCCTGTGTTTTTTCCTCATCAATATCTTTGCTTCTCTTAACATGTTTTTTAGATTCATAGAGAACTAAGCCGAGCGCTGCTGCATGCTGAGGGGATGAAAAACTGTCTTCAAGGCCAAGTATATTTTTGGGTATTCCTAAACGAACTGGCAAATTAAATATTTCACTTGCAAGTTCTACAGTACCAGGCATAAGTGCTCCTCCGCCAGTCAAAACGATACCGCCTCCAAATTGATTCATAATATTATTTTTCAGAAGCATAGTTTTTAATAAAGAAAATATTTCTGCAACTCGAGGTTCAATTATTTTGCACAGCTCTTTTCGGGGCATTCTTACTGAGGCCCATCCACTGACGGGAGGGATGGTAAAACTCTCATTACCATCCAATAAATCCTCATAGCAGCAGCCATACTCCTGCTTTAACTTTTCAATCAAATCATAAGGCTTATTAAGTATGTACACTAAATCCGAAGTTACTTGATTGCCGCCAATTCCAATACCGCCTACATATACAGGAGCACCGCCGTGAAAACCAATCATATTTGTCATCCCGCCGCCGATATCAATCAGCAAAGTGCCCATATCACGTTCTTCATGAGTTAACACAGCTTCGGAATCAGCAAGCTGCTGAAGAACCATCTTTTTTGCCTTGTAGCCTGCACGATTAACACATTTTCTTAAATTCTGAGAAACAGTTACATCCCCTGTAACAATCATCACTTTTGTTTCTAAACGATGCCCAATCATATCGATGGGATCTTTAATACCGCTTCTACCGTCAATTGTAAAGTCTTGAACTAATGTATGTATTATTTCCTTATCAAGTGGTATATCTATTGCTCTAGCTACTTCCATGGAGCGTACAATATCATTAGAGTGTATCTCATTATCCTTGCTGCTTATTCCAACAACACCTTCCGATATTGTACACTCTATATGCTGACCGCTAATTCCCGTTACTACATCTGAAACTTCTTTTCCAGTATCCAGTTCAATATATTCAATTACCTGCTGAATGATTTTCATGGCGGTTTCAATGTTAATAATAACGCCTGCACGTATTCCTTCTGAGGGAAGCTCACTTGTATGAACTATTTCAAGTTCACCATAATCGGTAAAACCAGCAGCAACAGCACAAATCTTTGTTGAACCAATATCTAAGCCTACAATTAGTTTTTCAGAATCCACGCTACTTTTGCCCCCTTAATTGTTCCAATACCCTTCATTCCGGTCTGCATAAGCTATACGAAAAATTAATTTATTCTTTTTAATATAAAACTAAAATACTATTTTTAAGTTGTAATCCAGAAAAAATTTTCTCTTAATGTGCTTTACCATAGCATTTTTATCATAAAAGGAAAAGTTTATTAACTTATACCGTCAAAATAATCATCTTGTCCTTCTTCAACAATTCCATACTCTGCAGGTTGGACTTTTTCAAATATGCTTTTCGCGATAAACCCGCACATACTCAATGTAACAACCAAATTTGTTCCACCTAATGAAAAGAACGGGAATGGAATACCCGTAGGAGGTAATAGAGCAATAACAACCCCCCAATTAAGTAAAGCTTGCCAAAAAATAAAACTTACAGCACCGAAACCAAGAAAATATCTGAAACTATTACTTTCTTTGTGCTGGCGTGCACCAATTATTCCAGTAATCGAAAATATCATGAAAAAAAGCCATACGATACAAACACCCATCAAACCAAATTCTTCCGCAAAGGAAGAGAAAATGAAATCTGATTCAACCTCAGGTATTAAACCAAGCTTCATTTGTCCATTCCCAATACCGGTTCCAAAAATTCCTCCATTTCGAATTGCTTCCAGAGACATACGGACTTGATAGTTTAAACCTGTCGGATCCAAATCAGGGTAGAGAAACCCAATTACTCTTCTTAATCTGTATTCCTCCTTTAACAGGAAAAATATTCCCGGTATTACAGTTATAAGTAAAAAGTAAAAAAAGAATGTCCTTTTTACCCCGCCCACAGCAAGTATGGTAAAACAGATAAATAAAAACAATGCTGTACCAGAAAAATCACGCTGTAATGCAATCATCCCAGAAAACACGCCAACAACAATCATTGGAATAATTGCAAAAGAAAATGTACTCAGTTTTCCTGAATTCTTATGAAGATAATTTGCAAGGAACAGTAAAACTGAAATTTTCACTAGTTCAGAAGTCTGAAAACTTATTGGACCGATAACAATCCATCTTCTCGCTCCCATCCTTGTATCACCTAAAGATGTAAACTGAGTCAGGATCATTAGTATAAAGGAGAAGGCTAGAGCCGTGGGTATCAGCCATTTAAAAGCCTTCTGTGGCAGCAGGAACGCTATTGTACCGCCAAATAAACCTATGCCTGCAAAAATAAGCTGCCGCTTAATAAAATAATAAGATGGCAAATTCAGCTGAACAGCTTTATAGTATGATGCAGAATACAAAGAAACCAAACCCAATCCTATCAGAAAAAACATGGAAATAATAAATGGGTACAAGATTTTACTTTTATCGGTTTGAGAATCACCTCCCCTATTCTCTAATAATTCAGCATCCATAATTTTAATCACAACTTAAAAATAATTTAATTATATGCATGTATCAGCTTATACAAACACAGCAATTGTTCCTAGCCCAGTTAAAATCCCACCGACCAGCCAAAATCTGAGTACAATAGCTCCTTCTTTCCATCCTTTCAGTTCATAATGATGATGCAGGGGGGCCATAAGGAAAATTCTTTTATGTTTCATTTTGTAATACCCAACTTGAAGAATTACTGAGATGCTCTCAATAATAAATACTCCGGAAATGAGCAGCAGCAGTATTTCTGCATTTAAAAGTATTGCCGTTACTCCGAATAGACCTCCTAAGGCTTCACTACCTGTATCTCCCATAAAGACCTTAGCCGGGTGCCTATTGAAAATCATGAAAGCTGTAAGACTTCCCAAGAGAGCAGTATAAAAAATTCCTACTTCTTCTGAACCTTTTACAGAACCATATCCCGATACATGTGAAGATACCGAGAAAAAAGAGATTATTATTACTGCAAAAGCAGTAAAACTGCTCAACCCAGCAGCTAGACCATCTAAGCCATCAGTTAAATTTACTGAATTTACAAATCCAACTAAATAAATCCAGGAAAATATGTAGTAAAAAATTCCCATTTCTACTGATAATCCAACTGAAAAAGGTATAGAAAGTTCAGTTATACTGCTGCCCTTCAGTAAATATATGGAATATATTATTCCCCAAGCTGCAAAACTCTGCAAACTCATTTTTTGGATGAAGTTCAGCCCTTCACCAGTCTGCTTCTTCACTTTTAAGAAATCATCGAGAAAGCCGATTGAAGAAAAAAGAAGTAGCGAAGTCACCAATATGATAATTTCAGCTGTCAACCAAAAAGTAAATGTAAAAACAGTTATTAGAAGTGACCCGATTAGGAATAAGCCGCCCATGGATGGTGTCCCCTGTTTTATTATATGATTTACCGGTCCTTCTTTTTTTATTATTTGCCCAATTTTATGCTTTTTTAACCATTGAATCCATTTTGGACCGCTTAAGAGGGTTAAACCGTATGATAATAGAAAAGAGTAAAGTAATCGATAGTATACGGGCAGCTGGCTGAGCACCTATTTCCCCTCCATACAGCAATCTCCATGCATAATTTTATGCACTTCTCAAACAACCGACCAGCCTTTCAAGCCCCATTGCACGGGAGCCTTTAATGAGGAAAAGATCCCCCTTCTTTTTATAGGAACAAATCTTTTCTTCAAGAAGGCTGATATCATCTGTAAACATTAATTCATTTGTAAAATTTTTCTCTTTCAACAGTCTGTACGCTGTCTCCATCTCCTTGCCATAGAGAAATACAGCGGAAGGAGCTAAAAGGTTAACTGCTTTCCCCACCATACGGTGAGCCTTATCTGTGTCGGCTCCAAGCTCTTTCATGTCACCTAAAATAAGTCCCATCCGTCCTTTCCAATGGAGAGTACTGAGATAATGTAATATAGACCGCATGGACTCTTCATTGGCATTATAACAATCCTCAATGATTGTTACTGGTCCATGTATAATTCTGCTTCGGCCGAACAGCGGTCTGACTCGTTCAAGTCCCTTCTTTATGTCATCTGCATCAGCTCCAAAATTTTCTGCAACACTGATTGCTGCTAAGGCATTCTCTAAATTGTGTGTTCCAATTAGAGGGAACTGAATTTCCCTGCCAGCGTAGTTCATCTTCCAGCCATTCAAGCCGACGGGTACTGCAGAATTCATGCTATTTTCATAAAATCGGGACAAGCCGAAACTCTCTAACTGTTTCGACCGAAGCCTTTCAATATATGGTTTCCATATATTATTCTCATGAGTATATCCTTGAACTGTCTCTCTCGAAAAAATTTGACTTTTTTCTCGGGCAATATTCTCTTGAGTTCCGAAATTCTCTAAATGAGCATTGCCGATATTTGTCAGAACACCGTAAGACGGCGCAAATATATTTGTAAGCTCTTCCATTTCTCCTTTATGATCAATTCCCATTTCAAAAACAGCATATTCATCATTGGGTCTCATTCTGAATACTGATAATGGAAGTCCTATTATTGAATTTAGATTTCCATAATTTTTAACTGTCGGCCCCAGCAAAGATAGGATTGAATAAATGAGCTCTTTAGTAGTTGTTTTACCCGTGCTGCCAGTAACAGCTATAGTATTTTTAATACTGCACTGTTTCACCCAGTGAGCAGCAAGTTCATGCAAAGCTTTTAAAGTATCTGGAACAATTAGAATCATTTTCTTCCAATAATCCGGGATCAGCTTCTGCAGCTTCGGCCATTCTTTGTTTGATACCAAAGCAGCGGCTCCATACGTCAGAGCTTGGGGCACATATTGGTGACCATTTACATGAAATCCTGGTAAAGGAATAAATAATGGGCTATCATAATTTATTCCTTTTCGTGACGCGGTTGACGCAGTATCACCTGTTATAATCCTGGAATCAATTGTTATTTGATTAATTCTAACACGTTTTAATTCGTTATAATGAATTCTATTGCTGGGTAAGCTCTGATCAGCAGTTTGAGAACCGGAAATTATGTTCTGAAGCTCGGAAAAGGTGAAAAGCGGGGTACTATTTTGCAGAGCTTTATACGAATACTTATTCGAGGACCTAATGGGAGTTAGAGATTCTGTCATTTTCACCTCCCATCTGTAAGTGATTGTACTGGGGATTCTCTCATTTGAAAATAAGAACTACCCCCTTCAATCAGGGGATAAGGAATTATTGCAACTGCAGTTCCATCTTTTATTGAAGGTCTTGTTCTGCTCTCCTGAAATGAATTTTCTGAATTATCTGAAGAAACCAAGATTTTCTGTTCAGCTTCCTGCATTACTGCAATATATGTATTTTCTCCATTATAAGATTGCTGTGTTTCAAGTTCCCCTAAAAGTATTTTACAATTCTCATAATTCTCATGAATTTCTATTACCATTTCCTGCATGCCTTTTTCTTTTTCATATACAAAACTGTTGTGGAAAATGGGCAGTGCAAACATAAGAGGAAATACAAGTATCATCACAAAAAGCATGATTTTTTCAGTATGTTCATGCTTCCTTTTCACATATGCGGGATGAGCTCTCATTCCTTGTACTCTCTTCTGTCTTTTTTCCAGTTTTCGCCTTCGTTTCATAGTTCATCCTCCAGCGAAACAGGCCGGATTTTTTCTACAATGCGAAGTTTGGCACTTCTTGATGCTTTATTTATCTGAATTTCTTCCCTGCTTGCAGTGATTGGTTTCTTATTAATCATTTTAAGCAAAGGGTGATCTTTGTAGTATTCAGCATTGAGACTTCTTTTTTGATAATCCCTTCCGCTGAGAAGTTGGAAGTAATGTTTTACAATTCTATCCTCTAGAGAATGAAATGTGATAATTCCTATTCTTCCCCCGACTTTAATCAATTTTACGGCAGCCGCCATGCCTTCATGAAGTCTGTTAAGCTCTCCATTAACTTCTATCCTTAGAGCCTGAAAAGTTTTTGTGGCTGGATGGATACGTCCGTGGCGATATCCTGATGGAACTGATGAAAAAACAATTTCCCGAAGCTCATCTGCAGTTCTAATGGGTTTCTTGCAGCGACTTTCACATATAGCCCGAGCAATACGTCGGGAATACCTTTCCTCACCAAAATAGTAAATAATATCAGCTATAGCTTTTTCAGAAAAAGTATTTAATATATCGGCAGCAGTTAACCCGGACACGGAGTTTAAACGCATATCCAGGGGCTCTTTAGCAGAAAAACTGAAGCCCCTTCCTGAATCTTCGTAGTGGAACAGAGAAATACCAAGATCAAAAAGGATTAAATCCGGATTCTGCAGTTCATTATCAGGATAATTTTCCAGGAAATCATCAAACCAGGCATTATAGAAAAGAACTCTGCCGTCATATGGAGATAATCTCTCCCTAGCCCTCTTTTGAATAAGAGGATCTCTGTCAATTCCGACTACTGTTATGTGAGGATATAAAGATAAAAAGGCCTCACTATGACCGCCTTCTCCCATGGTGCAGTCCACAAACGTCACCTTATCGCGAACAGGTACTAAATGGGTAATAACTTCTTGTTTTAAAACAGAATAGTGAACCGCCTGCATATGATAAGTCCTTCCCTTTCTCCATTAAAGAAGATTTCTCAAATCTTCTCCAATCGCTTCTGAAGCTTCAGCAAAATCAAGCTCGCTTTCTTCAATATATTTCTCGTATTTTTCCATATTCCATAGTTCCAGCCTGTTCTGAATACCTAGAAGCATTGCTTCACTTTTAAGAGTCAAATCAGCACTTTCTCGTAAAGAAGCAGGAATAGTCAAACGTCCAGACTTGATTCTGCATTCCTGAGCGGGAGCAATAATTCTTCTCTGAAGCAGCCTTGAGCGTTTATCAAACATCGACCAGGGATTCCCCATTATGCGATCAGATAATTCCTTCCAAGTTTCATCAACAAGCAGCCATAAACATTTCTCAACTCCACGTGTAATGATTAAGGTATCATCAGGAACAGCATCTTTCAGCCTGGCGGGTATGAGAATACGGCCTTTGTCATCGATAGAAACTTTAAAACTTCCACCTAACATCATTTTGGGAATTCCTACCTCTTTTACTCCACAAACATTAAATTTTACTCCACTTTCTTACACTTTTTATACTAACTTTTCCATTCTAGTTGTCAAGTTGAGAATTTGA
>JAIPFS010000004.1 GCA_021736545.1 Spirochaetia bacterium
AATGGGGTAGTTAATATATCCCAGATTTCAACCATAGATAAAAGAAGATTAACAGAAAAGGTTTGTGTCTTATCGAAGGGGACGATGTCAGAAATTGATTACGGCTTAAAACTGGTTCTCAATATTCAGTAATTATCAGTTGATGCCCTCTTCCTGAAGCCTTTTAACTTTTTGGCACTACTCTGAAGCCTTTTGAAGTTGATATATATACAATTATCTATTTTGCAGATAATTACTACTCATTTTTTGAGTAGTTCTTGAGATGAGGAATCCTTGCGGGTACCGTGTCTGGCCCCCGCGGGTGTTTAACAGTCTCATTGAGAGCTCATTGAGTAAGATTAGAAGTGGATGTTGATTTTTTCTCCGAGACGAAATACTCGAGCTGTGGTTTTTCTGGTTTGATCTTATCACTTTGATTTTTCAGTCTTAATCGGGCTATAGCAGAAATCCAAGAATATATCTGTCGCTAAAGGAATTATACATAAGTTTGTGGAGTATCAATGGGAAAAGGATACAGATTTTCCACATGAAGTTGTAAGAGGAATAAAGTTCAGTGAGCGAAGGGAAAGAAGAATCCCCGGACTACCCGGGGGAGATCTGTGCGTTAAAACGTTTCATTGCAGAGACAAAATGATCAATTCCTTTTTTTATTTCCTCTGGAGAAAGATGAGCTTCCTCCAATACTTCCTCAAGTGTACCGCCGGTGCGCCAACGATTATCCCAGTCAGGAGTTAGGGCAAAAGCTTCGGCTTGCTTGTTAAAAGTAAATTCCGGCATCAGTTTTCTTGCGGAGGTTGTAATCAAAGTAGAATGATATCTATCGTATTCCGTAATGATGTTGTTTCTATACTCTTCATTTTGCAATGCAAATAGTTGCGGGCTGGATACATAGACTATTTTAACATTATAGTTTTTTTTATTTAAATAAGGAAATAGCTGTATCAGATTATTCATAGAACTGGTCCCTTGAACGTAGAAAGTCCCTTCCTTTTCAGCATCTTTGTGATGATCACGTACAATATACGCCCCTTTTGAAGCTTCAAAATGGGATGCTATGCCTAATGCATCTCTATCAGGCACCTCTATAGAAGGTCTAGTTAGGTGTAATGCAATTATTGAAGGCTTTTTCAACTTCAAAGCTGAAGCCAGAAGTACAGGTACTTCGTTATACTCCCAAGGATATAGATTTATAATTGAACCTTCCGGAAAAAGCTGTGTCACACCAGGAGAAAAAATTCCAAAATGAGTTCTGCTATCATCTGCGGTTTCCGGTCCAGAATGTCCGGCAACATAGATTACTTTTCCTAAATTCATTTCACTGTCCTGATCCATCTGGCTGTAAAGTCTCAACATACCATATACCAGATAGGAAAAGCTTCCATAAGTGGATGTAGCACCCCAAAATCCGTTATAGTTTTTATATGGATCCATAGCAAAATTTACTGAAGCCATACCTGTCATTAAGGCAGTATTTCCAAACTCTGTTATTCCTTGGGGGAGAAGAACACCTTGATCTGTTCCTACACGGTTATACCAGCCGTAACCTGGAAAATCTCCATAAGATTCCGCAAAACCAGAAATATTTGTTGAACCTGATAGGTCTGCAGAACTTGCAATAAAAAGTGGTCTATTATACTGGCTGTAACCGAAATAGTTTATCCAGGAACCCCAAGAAGCTAATGCTTTTCTATTAGGAACAGATTCTCCGGGTTTTTTATATATTTCGCTTGGGTAATTTCGAAAATCATATAGTCGGTCATCATTAAATGGTGATGTTTCACCACTGATTGTACAGGTTGATATTTCATTCGGAACAGAATTGCCTAACTCAACAAGTCTATCAGCAAGATAGTCGATCAATGGTTCATCCTTGGCAAGAACATCGGCAACTATTTTTAGATTTGATCTAAATTCTTCCTCTAAAGACTCTTGCGTTTCCGGAGCAGGCATCCCATAATTTGGGAAGCTTACTCCATAGGTTTTCATGAAATTCTTTTTAGTCTCCCAAAAGATTTTACTATTCATTGAATGTGGCGCACCATGGGATGCATTATCATATTTTAGATACCCTCTTCCTTTTCTGGATGTAAACCATGCCACCCTAGGTACACGTTTGAGATTCTCATTTTTCGTCATGGTAAGAAATGTGTGTGATAAGGAATTGAAATCTTCTCCAGATCCAGCATTAAATACTTCCCAACCATGACTGGAGAACCAATCCTTTGGCCCACCGAAAACTATTTGACTTGTTTTGTGAGCATCTATTCCATAATCATTCCAATCTACAATAAGATATAAATTATCCAATGCAAGTCCCCATGCCGAATTTGCAGCTTCATGTGTTGCCCCAGGAGTCAAACCACCTTCTCCTTCCATGATAAAAACTTTTACGTTTTCGGCACCTGCTCTTTTCAAAGCCAGTGCCTGTCCTGCAGCAGCACCGGTTCCATGTCCGGAAGGGCCTGTATTAAATTTCAGAAATAATGTTTTTTCTGACATTTCAGCATGCCCGGATAACTTTCCCCTCCTCCTGAACCCTACCAGGTCCTCCCAAAAAAGAACTTTACCCTCAGGTCCAGGTGAGTATTTCGGATCATGTGTTTTATTGTATTTAATCCTCAGTGCTTCATTAAATACAGCTAAAGTTGCATATATCATAGGAACAGTATGTCCAGCACCAAGGATAAAACGGTCACTGAATCGTTTGTCTGGGTTTCGTATATCCCATCGCATTGCTCCTCCTAAAAGGAGACTGATAAGAGCCGGCACTTTGGAGCGGGATCCTCCAGGATGCCCGCTCTGGCGATAATTCAACATTAAATCAATATTATTATCAATTAGATCCTGTATTTTACCCCAAAACTGATAAGTTTCTGAATTCATACATACTCCTTTCCTTTCCTATTGTATTATTATTACATCTGTAAAGCACCAAAAAAGTTAATTTTTCAGGAAATCACCTCAGTTTGTGATAGTTTTTCATAAAACTGCACAAGTCCGCCGTGATCATCCTTCTCTTTCCCGTCAACCTTCAAAGCTTGCATGATTTCCATAACCTGGCTTGATAAAGGCACAGGGACGCCTATAGTGTGTGCTGTATCCAGCGCATTTAGTAGGTCCTTGATATGGAGTTCAATCCTGAATCCAGGTTTGAAGTTCCTGTTAAGAATTAGAGGCATTTTTGCATCCATCACAGTACTTCCGGCTAAACCGCCGCGAATTGCATCAAACACACGTTTTGGGTCAACTCCAGCTTTTTTTGCCAGAACCATTGCTTCCGACAAGCCTGCAATGTTTAGTGCTACAATAATTTGATTAGCCAGTTTTGTAGTATTACCACTTCCAATGTCTCCAACAAGAGTTACACTTCCGCCCATTACATCTAGAATTTTTTTAACATCTTCAAAGTATTCTTCAGGACCTCCTACCATAATTGCAAGAGTTCCGTCCACAGCCTTTGGTTCTCCTCCACTTACTGGAGCATCCAGCATGACGGCATCCTTTTTTGTCAATGCTTTAGAAATTTCCTGAGATACCAGCGGAGCAATAGAGCTCATATCCACAAGAATAGCTCCTTTCTGCACCGATTCAATGACACCATTTTCTCCAAGGACTACAGTTTTTACATGTGGTGAATTAGGTAGCATGGTAATAATTTTTCTTGTTTTTTCGGCTACTTCCTTTGGAGTGAAGGCTTCTTCAGCTTTTCCCTCTCCAAATTCTACAACTTCCTTAACGGCATTTTTATTGATGTCAAATATTACAAGTTGATATCCGGCCTTAAGTAAATTTTTAGCCATAGGCTTGCCCATGATACCTACTCCGATAAATCCTAATTTTTCCATAATAGTCCTCCTAATAATTATTCTCCAATTAAGTAATTTATTTGTATTCGGAAAGAAATGCACAGTAAAATATTTCTCTGAATTACTCATTTCTGTTTAATTTACATAAAATATATACATGTATCTGGATCCTTCCTTAAGGTGTTTTGCTGTATTCTTTCTCTGGTTAAGGTGTAAAACATATACTCACAAACTAGACAGTAAGTAAAAAGGTAATAAGATAATGGGGTAACCGCTTTGATTACCCCGATTAACGAGTCTTCAGTGCCTGACAGTCATTTTTTAGCTTTAGTAATTTTCTATTTCAGTTAACTGCCCACATTGGCTCTTTACCATTCAGCACAGCTATTATTCCTTCAGCAGACTGAACTGCCATGCGAGTCATACATTCAATTGTTAAAGCTGCATTATGAGGTGTAAGAATTACGTTATCCAAAGAAAAATAGGGATGATTATTCTCTGGAGGTTCCTGTGCATATACATCTGTAGCTAAACCGGCAATCTTTTTTTCTTTTAAAATTTCTACCGCTTCAGCTTCCTTGATTAAATCCCCTCGGGCACAATTGATCAAATATGCCGTAGGTTTCATCAATTCCAAAGTACGCTTATCAATAGATTCTTTGGTCTCTGGCATTGAGGGAAGATGGAGACTTACAAAATCAGCCTCGGAAAAAGCTTCATCCCAGTTCTTAACCATCTTAATGCCATCGGGAGCCTGTTCCTGACTTACAAAAGGGTCATATGCCATTATCTTCATATCCAAACCGTGTGCTGCTTTTTTAGCTACAAGCCTTCCAATACGTCCAAGTCCAATAATTGACAGTTTTTTACCTTCAAGATCAAATCCGCGTATTCTATTTCTAATGGAAAAATCACCATTTCGTGTTGCTGAATCCATTAAAACAAGATTTCGGGCTAGTGAAATGATGAAGCCAATAGCCATTTCCGCAACAGTATTTGCATTTGCTTCTGGGGTATAAGTGACACGTATACCAAGTTCTTTGGCTCGTTTGACGTCAATATTATCATATCCTACACCATGGCGGCTGATAACTTTTAATTTCTTTCCTGCTTCAAGAACTTCTGCTGTAAATGATGCTGTACGGGCAAGGATAGCATCACAATCAGCGACTTCTTTTTTCATTGTTTCGATGTCATGTGCAGAACCCACAATCACTTCATGTCCATGCTGGCGAAGCAGTTCTTTTCCTTCCTCAACTATATCTTGCGGTATTAAAATCTTACCCATTCTCATTTCCCCTTATATTTATTAGTAATCTGTTTCATTGCACCTAAAAGCATACCTGCATCATGATTGCTCATAATCAATTTAAGGCCTTCGGGAATAAGTATTTCAGCCAATTTGTCAGGCCCATGAAATCCGAATACTTTACCAGAAGTTTTTGCAACTCGTGCTACTTTCTTAATGGCTGCGACATTTTTTTCATTAAAAACATCTCCAGGAATACCTAGTGAATTCGCCAGGTCATTAGGCCCTACCAATAATGCGTCAATCCCCTCAACTGAGGCAATTTCTTCAATGTTATCAATGGCTGTGGCTGTTTCTATCTGTGCTATTGTAAGTGTCTTTCTATTAGCTTCCGGCATGAACTCCAATGCTTTTGCTCCAACAAAACCAGTATGATCTCCAATTCCTCCAAAACCTCTTCCCCCAACAGGCATATATTTACCCCAAAAAGCCAACTTTTTTGCCTGCTCAGGTGTTTCAATCATAGGCACCATAACTCCCGTTACTCCAGCATCGAGAGCGCCAGAAACATAAGACTTGCTGAGTTCAGAAACTCTTACAAAACATTCAACTCCAGCAAGTTTTGCAACTCGAGCTATACCGGCAAGTGTTTCAAAACTATAGGTGCTATGCTCCATATCAGGCATAATAAAATCCATTCCAGCATGCTTTGCTGTAAGGGCAATAGCAGAGTTCTTACTCAATCTCAGCATTGTTCCTACTAATGTTTCTCCCTTTTTTAATTGTTCTACCGTCATGTCTTCCTCCAATTTACTTCTATTTTGTTTTACACATTTACCAATAAAAAAGAACTGTAGAACTTTTTTATTCAATTCATATATTTTCATTTATGCAGTTTACAGAGGGAAAAACAGTGATCATCCCTAGATTTGCATAAGCATATTAAACCATACGTTCTAATAATTTCTTGAAGTAATCTTATTTCCTTTTTACATCTTGTAGATTATCAATCTTCATAAGCAATACACAACTTGTTTTTATGGTATACAAATATATAATATTTGTATACCTAATGATTGTATGATTATTTATTGTAGATGTCAAGAAGTATTTAGGCGTATAGATTTACTTAAAAAATTTATGATGATTCTGTTGATGCAGCATTAAGTTGGTTAATTCAAAAAAATTTGTAATATATAAAGCTTACTTATGCTGCCTTTTAGTGAGAACAAAGATATCGCAAATAGGGAGTAAATTTCTTTATCTATTGTATAAATTCCTTGTATAAATGAATGTAGTTTTCAATACATTATTTAAAAACAATAAAACTATTTGACCAAATGAAACATTATCGAATATTATAAGAAGTAATAATGAGGTATGCATTGTATGAGTAGTAAAAAAGAAATCCTAGAAGAGCTTCGTCAGAAAATACTAACAGAGTATTATCCTCAGGGGCATTCGCTCATTGAAAGAGATCTCTGTGAAAATTATGGAATCAGCAGAACACCAATGCGAGAGGTTTTATGGAGTCTTGTTGTTGATGGATTAGTAACACAAAAACCAGCCTATGGATTTTTTGTAAGAAAGCTTGATGGGGAACAAATCTTTGAGATATATCAGGCACGCGAAGCTGTAGAAGGCATGGCTGCAAGAATTGCAGGAAAACAAATAAATATACAACAGACAGAAAAGTTTAAAGCCTTGCGCGAAGAACTACTAAATGTCAATGTTGAAGCTGATTCTACAGAAGAAGCAGTTAATTTAGGAAGGCGCATGCATAAACTTATCATTGATACAGCTAATAACAGTTTAATAAGTGAAATATATATAAAACTTGGTTATTTAGCTGCACTCACTTCTAATATGGCAAAAACCAGCCCTTTAACTGAAGCCGAATCAAAAAAGCACCACATTAAGATTATTCAGGCGATTATTGATCAGGATCCCGATCTAAGTGAAAAATACATGCGTGAACATCTGAGGGCTACATGTAAGAATCTCATTAAACTTCTTTATCCAAAAATTTACATGGGCATAAACTTTTAACAAGCTTTAAAAAATAATCTGAACTTAAATATCAGTTGAAAAATACCCATATGATTCATTATGAGAGTGGTTTTATTAACTGTAAATTTGAATCAATATTATTTATATCTTTTGAACATATAGTATATAATAAACGGACATCTGAAAGTTTTTTAAGCTTAACCTACAAATTTTTATTTATAACACCGAGAGGACAATAAAAAATCATCCTCACGGCAAGGAAAACTAAGCGCAATAAAAAAATGAAAAGCATCATTTTTCTAACTATAAATAACTTTACATGTTCTTTATTCTGGAAAGATCTCCGTCTCTAGCAGCTTCAAGGATTGGTCGCATAAACTCTTCAATAAGTTTAGGCTCTAATGGAATCGGCATATTCTGGAGTTTCATTTTAAGTTGCGGATTCTTTGCAGCGTTAAGAGCTTTTTCAATATGTGCTTGTGTAAATCCTTTGACTTCACTTAACTTAATAGGGAAGTCAATTTTTTTCGATAGAGACAGCATTGCTTCTGCAACTGCTATACCTAAATCCCTACCACTTAAAGAATCCAGATCAGCATCAGTTAAACCGGCATCTTTGTAAATTTCTCCTACCATTTTCAAAGGTTTTTCAACCGCTGGTGCAAAGAATACAGTGTAATACGGATTCATCATAGCACATGCCCGTCCATGGGAAAGTATATCTACCAGTGAGAAACTAGTTAAATGACCGCCGTTAGTACCTCCCAGCATAATAGAGTAGGCGCCGAGGTCAGTTGCTATGCATAGTGCATCCCTTGCTTTCTCATCATGAGGATCCTGAATCACTTTTTCAAGATTTTCCACAACTAAAGTTATTCCTGTTTTTGCCACTTCTTCTATAAGCTTGTATTTTGACGCATTCACTGATCCGTATAGTACTTCAAGGTTATGGGCTATTCCGTCTAAAGCTCCATCCATTGTTAACCCTTTTGGAGCATTGTATGTCAAGGAAAAATCAAACACTGGTAGAGAAGGAACAATAGCCTCATCCACAACAAGTTTCTTTTGACCCGTTTTCACATTTGTTATGTTAGAATACTTTGTTAGGTGAGCCCCTGAACTAGCTACTGTTTGAATAGCTATATGAGGACTTAGTTCAACTTCTTTTTCATTTTTTATCTTTGTAACATTTCCAGTTCCAAAGTAATCCTCAATTTCTCCGCCTAAAGTTCTGAGAACTTCGGCTGATTTGAGAGCGTCAATTGTACTCCCTCCGCCAAAACTAATGATTACATCAGCAGCGCTTTTTTTTAATGCGTCAGTAATACGGTACAAATCTTCTAGCGGAGCGTTAGGTTTCGGTCCAGATTCCTCACCTGTAAGGACAACGCCTGCTTCTTTGAGTTCCTGCTTAATAATTTGAATATACTTATCACTTCCAGGAAAAGTATCAAATAAAAAGAATGCTTTCTTCCCAACATTGCCTGCCAAAGATCCTACCTGTTTAAGGGCGCCTTTCCCATATGTATAGCGGTTTCCTTTAAAACTATGAAGCAATTCTTGTGCTTTCTCAATATTATTCATAAATACCTCCATATGAATTTTTTTCAGAAGAGTAAAATTTAGTTTAATCAGCTGAAATAAATTTTGAAATAGTAAAAAATTTGAGGATATACTTTTAGTAAAGTGTATCCTCAGATAACAAAACCCTATTTTTTCCCCGGGGACGACCTGAGCTTGATCATTTCAGCTCTCCATCGTCTTAATTGCTCGACCGTTACTTTTCCATCAGCAATACGCTTACATCCATCAAGAATAGGCCTTTCCGCTTGTTGTGTAAGTATGCAGGCATCAGCAAGCTCATGAGAAATTTCGTGTGGAATCAATACAACTCCATGCTTATCAGCATGGATTAAGTCACCTGGATGAACCGTCAATCCACCAAAATGTACGGGAACTCCAACCTGTTCTACATGTATATATCCATGGGATACTAGCACACAGGATGCGAAATACGAAAAACCGATACTATGTACTTCGTCAAGATCACGTACCCCTCCATTTGTGATAACTGAGGAGCATCCAAGACTTTTATGGGTATTCGCTTGAACTTCCCCCCAGAAAGATCCGACAGGTGTTTCATCAAGATCTTGAATAACCGAAATTGTTGGATTAGGACTGTCAATAATGTGCTGATAATAATCAAATAATTGCTTTTTTTGCTGAGAGTTCGGAGGGTATTCAGCAGAAATTTTTGCAGTGCCGGCGTACCCGACAACCGGTTTATTATCCGGAAATAATGATTTTATTTTAGGGCTCATAAATCCTTCTGTTCTGCTGCGTAAATTAAATCTTTCAATAGCATTACATACCGTAGGGGTATCAAATTCTTTTAACTCTTCAATTTGAGCTTTTGTTAAAATATCAATCATAATACACCAGTTTCTTTAAGTACCTTTTTTAACTGTACTTTTTCCTCATCTGACATGGTTCCGATGGGACCGTAACTTGGTCCAGCCTCAATACCTAGTAGTTCAAGGCTCTCTTTCAGAACAGTTGGGAAAGAACCAAGACTAAAAGCCATTCGGATTGGAGCAACTTTAAATTGTGCTTCTAAGGATCCCTTAATATCTCCTGAAACGTATTTATCATAAATATCAGAAACGACACGAGGAGCAATATTGGCACAAGCAGCAATAGAACCAGTCCCTCCATAACAGAGTGCAGCATGGATCAATGTGTCTCTTCCTGCAAGTACACAGAAATTTTTATTCTTTGTTTTTCTTATATATTCTGACGTAAGGGTAAGATCCCCGGATGAGTCCTTAACACCAACAATATTTTCTATATCTGCTAAACGAGCAACAGTATCCGAAGTGAGGGTCACACCAGTTTTGGGTACATTATTATACAGTAAAATAGGTATATCTGTTTCTTTTGCTATGTTTTTGTAATGTTCTTGCAGTTCCTGCTGAGAAGGGCTGATAAACATAGGGGTTAGAATTGATACGGCATCTACTTTGCATTCTTGAGCAATCTGAGTTATTTTGATTGTTTCTTTAGTTGTAATACCATTTGTACCCGCATAAATAGGGACTCTTCCTTTTGCTTGATCTAAAGATATTTCCATGATTTCCTTTTTTTCTTCATAAGAAAGTCCGTAAAATTCTCCTGAAGTACCCACTACAAACAGTCCATGTACACCTCCTTCAATAAGAAAATCTATCAATTTCCTTAATGCTTTTTCATTTACTTTGTAGTCCTTTGTTAGGGGGGTTACCATTGCAGGAATAATGCCTCTTGGTTTAAATTCCATAATTGACTCCTTCTTAAAAATTTCTATATATTGTTCAAAAATAAATAAACTGTTTTAGCTAAAAATTAATCATCACATATTGAAAACCGTTCTTAAGAAACTCACCAATACCCTCAAAAATGGGAATTTCATTAACATTCGCGCTTTTTTTCTTCCCCTTAAATAAGTTCTAAGAATACAGCATGTTTATTATATGCTGATAAGTCAGCTGTAAGTGTTTACGCATACTTTGTTCACTCTTTTCTGCATCTTCCGACAAAATTGCTTCCATTATTTCTAGATGATATTTTTTTGAGTCCTTTTCAGTTAAAATACTCTTACTCGAAATATTTGATGTCAAAGCTGCTAGATAACTCAACTTTTTGTAAATACCACTTAACAATGAATTATTTGCTGCTTTAATGATCTCTTTATGAAGAATTCTTCCAATACTGACTCCTCTCTTTTTATCATCTTCAATCGATAATAAAAGTAATTCTTTATATAGCTGTTTTATATTTCTAATATGCTCGCTATTGGTATTCATACTTGCAATTCGAGCCGCCATACCTTCTACAGCTTCACGCGTTTGAAAAATCTCAAAAATGTAACTACTGTCAAGTTTCTTAACTAAAAACCCCCTTGAAGGCTGCTGCTCTACGATTCCATCTACTACAAGGCTCCAAAGAATTTCTCGAATAGGAGACCTGCTGATATTATATATTTCACATAATTCCCGTTCTATGAGAGATTGCCCCTGATGATACTCCTCATCTAATATTTTTTTTCTTATATCTTGAAGAATTTCGGTTTTATTCATTTAAAAGAAGTATTACCCTTAAAAAAAGAAAATTTTTACTAGACAAATTGTATACCAAGAGTATACAATTTGTCAAATTCTTTTTTTACAGGAGGTTTCATGTGAATGGTGTATTAAAAATATTACAAAATATTCCAATACCGCGAATGTATAAAGTTCGCTATCATATTGAATCATCGAAACTCGAAAACATTTCTCTTACTCTTAAATCTGAACTATGGTCTTCAAATGTATTGAACAGGCTGAAAATGGGACAAAAAATTGCTGTTACCGTAGGAAGCAGAGGAATATCCAATCAGACTTTTGTAGTTAAAACACTTGTTGATGAGATAAAGAAAACAGGTGCAGATCCATTTATTATACCAGCCATGGGAAGCCATGCTGGAGCAAATGCAGAAAGCCAGAAGTTTATGCTGGAAGGCTTGGGGTTTACTGAAGAATATATGGGGGTTCCCATACGGTCTTCCATGGAAGTTGTTCAAGTAGGTACCACTAAATCCGGAATGCCGGTGTTTATTGATAAAATGGCGTATGAGGCTGACGGGGTTGTGCTGGTTAACAGAATTAAAGCACATACGGCTTTTCACGGTGAGGTAGAAAGCGGTTTAGTGAAAATGGCTGTAATTGGTCTAGGTAAGCAGAAAGGTGCTGAGATCTGTCATGAACTAGGATTTGCAACTATGTCAGAACGTATAGCTGAAATAGCACATATTTCATTAAAAGAAGCACCCGTACTGTTTGGAGTAGCTTTGCTGGAAAATGCTGAACATGAAACTAGTGAAATACATGTGATTGCCCAAGAGAAAATTGAAGAGAAAGAGCCTGTTTTATTAAAAAAAGCTAAGGACCTTATGGCGCGTGTACCATTTAAGGCTCTGGAGGTTCTTGTCTTAGATCAAATTGGTAAGGATATAAGTGGTTCGGGACTCGATCCGAATGTAGTTGGAAGATATCATACGGGTTACGGCAGCGGAGGCCCTAATGTGGTTCGTATGTGCGTGCTTGATATTACTGATGTCTCCCATGGTAACGGTAATGGTCTTGGTATAGTCGACTTTACAACTCAACGGGCTTACAATAAATTCAATTTGGCGGAAACGTATCCAAACTCTCTAACCTCAAATGTACCTGTTAGTGTTAAAATTCCAATGGTTTTACCGAATGATAAAACAGCAATTCAAGCTTCAATAAAAACGTGTCTGCTTTGGGATAAAACACAAGCTCGTTTAGTAAGGATTAAGGATACATTGTCGTTAAATGAATTTGAAATCTCTGAGAATTTGCTAAGGGAAGTGAAGAAAAATCCTCAATTGGAAATAATTGAAGGACCCTATGAGCTCCATTTCGATGAAAATGGGAATTTATTATAATCAACCGTCAACAAAATCAAAAAATGAACGTAAAGGTAGTTTTGCTCTTATTGATTTTCATGAAGATAATAAGTGCAATGAGTTAAATAAATTGAATTAGGCGCTCATAGTTGGTAGTTAAGAGTTTGTTATGGAAAAAACAAAGAGAGGATTTTTCAATAATATTAGATGAAGCCTGCAGAAAGGTTTTTGATATCTCCAAGATTTGATGTATGGTATTATGCAAAAAATAATAAGTGAATTCGAAAAAAATTTCCTTGACAGCGTGCTATGAGTGACCTATACTCTTATTAAATGGTATACCAAAAACGTACAAGTGTATACCATTGATAATAATTTTTTCAAAGGAGGACTTTTTATGAGAACCGGAAAAATTCTGCTTTTAGCTGCATTATTAATGCTTGCAGCAGGGCTTGCATTTGGTGAGGGTGCTCAAGAAACAAAAGAATGGCCATCAAGATCAATTGAAATAGTAGTCGGCTGGTCGGCTGGTGGTACGTCAGATACGACCTGTCGTGCACTTGCAGGTCCGATGAGCGACTATTTAGGTGAAGAAGTTACTGTAACCAATATGGGCGGAGCCAATGGTGGTATTGCTTATCAGACAGTTGCTGATTCAGATGCTAACGGATATCGCCTTTTTGGAGGTGCTCAGGTTCAGGCTACGTATCCTATAACAAAACAGGCTGAAATAGGCTGGGAAGCAATGTATCCATTCCCGGCAGGTATGGGAGCCACAACTATTTATGTGAGAACTGATTCAGGCTATGATACTATTGAAGATCTGGTAGATGCTATAAAATCTTCAAAGAAAACAGTCAACTATGGTCATACCAGTCGCGGCGGTAATGGTCATATCTTTGGTGAAGCATTCATTGAAGCTGCCGGAATTACGGATAAAGTAAAAGATATCCCCTACGACGGAGGAAGAGAAGCTGGAAACTATCTGATAGCTGGTGAAGTAGAATTCATTTCTGTTTCTCTTGGTGATGTATCTGACTGGGCTGAAGAAGGCACTCTTGAACCTCTACTGAACCTCTATAAGGAAGACTTTGAATGGAGAGGTGTTACTTTCCCGTCAGTTGCAAATTACTACCCAAATCTTGTTCCTTATACTTCAATCAACCCGTACTGGGGCTTTGCAGTTGATCGTGAAACACCAGAAGATGTTGTCATTAAACTTGCTGAAGCATTTGAATATGCTGTGAAGCAGGATTCATTTAAGGATGCTCTTGAAGCTCGAGGTATCATTGTTGCCCCACAGATGGGCGAGACTGCAGATGAGTCAGCTGCTATAGTTGGTGCTGGTAGAGGCTGGGCACAGTATAAATACGGTATTGTCGATACCAGTCCTGCAAAGTTTAATGTTCCAAAGCTAGCAAATTGGGAATTCCCTTACAACGAATCTTCAGAAAGTGTACAGTCTTGGCCAGAAGAGGTTGAAGAAATTTTTGAAGGAATGAAATAAATTATCTGTAAACTTATGATCTTTAGGTGGGTGATAAAGATTTATCACCCACCTTTGATATGATATTGTAGAATAAGCAACGAATTAAAATACATAATTAAAGTAGTGGAATAATATGAATAAAGATAATACTGATAATAATTTGTCTGCTCTGGAAAATGAGTATACAGATGAAGAAAAAAAAGAAATCCGAAGTAAGAACTGGCCTGTCGGTGATATTATGATATCCTTGCTGTTTATTGCTTATGCTTTGTTTATGTTTATTGGAGCTCTCAATTTTACAACAAGAGCAGGTATGGGGAGAATTACATCCCCGAAGTTTACCCCTATACTTCTTTCAATTTTAGTTTTTATCTTATGTATGGTTTTGATTATTCTTACATTAAAGAGGTTCAAGGGATTTTCTATTTTGGGGTGGTTTAGGGATGTATTTACTGATAAACGTATGCAGAGGTCCTTTACTCTAGCAGGATTTATGACTGCTTACATTATATTTATTGGTATAATAAACTTTATTTTAATTAACTTAGTGTACTTCTTGGTAATATATTCATATTTAAAAATCGGCAATTGGGTGAAAATAATTCTTTATAGTGTTGCTTGTACACTGATTGTTGCAGTAATAGTTCCGTATGTCTTTAATATGCCTGCCCCATAGCATTTATTATACGAAATCTGTTTATTGTTTTATTTTTCAGACTTGAGTGTTGCCGAATCAAAAAAAGAAATAATCGAATTTTTAACTGAAGAGACAGGAGGTAAAAATATATGAACTGGCAAGTCTTGACCCAGGAATGGTATCTGCTGCCTCAAATGGCATGGGAAGTTCTTACAAATATTCAGACACTTCTCGGCCTGTTAGGTGGTGGTATTCTTGGGATGATTGGAGGGATGCTCCCCGGTATCTCTGCAGTAATGGCAATGACGCTTATGCTTGGTTTTGTATTTCAGATACCAGTAGATGCTGGAATGGGTTTACTTGTAGGAATATATACAGGGGCCATATATGGAGGCAGTATTACCGCTATTCTACTAAATATGCCGGGAACTCCTGCTGCAGCGGCGACTGTTCTAGATGGACATGCAATGGCAAGAAAAGGCAAATCACGTGAAGCCGTCGGTATTGCTACTTGGTCCAGTTTCTTTGGTGAAATTGGAGGAGAATTAGGAACCTTTATTTTACTACCATTTATTGCCACGGCGGCTTTGATGCTGGGCGACTGGGAAATTTTTCTAGTTGCGTTAATTGGGTTGACGCTGGCAGGAGCTCTGGGGGCTAAGAATCCCATAAAAGGTTGGATTGCAGCTTTTGTAGGGTGGCTTGTGGCTATTATTGGAACTGATCCTATTTGGGGTACTTTCAGATATGGTTATTCGCCAAACCTCATGCGTGGGATTGAGTTTATACCAGTGCTCATCGGTTTGTTTGGAGTTGCAGAAGTACTCTGGGTCCTTCGGGAAAGAATACCTTATAAACTGGAAGGTACAAAAGGCCGGATGATTGCAAAAATCAGTGCTTTCAAAGGTAAGAGTATGACAGTGCTTCGTTCAATTGGTATAGGTTTGGGTGTGGGAATTGTACCAGGAGTAGGAGAATCAGTTGCACCCTGGCTTGCTTATGATGTCGCTGAGAGAAGATCAAAACACAGGGAGAAATTTGGAAAAGGTTATACAGAAGGACTAATTGCTCCTGAAGTAGCAAATAATGCTACGTCTGGAGGAGCTTTGATACCTATGCTGGTATTGGGACTTCCTGGAAGTGGTCCGACTGCAGTTATGATGGCTGCCCTGTTCATGTATGGTATTAGGCCAGGTCCTATGCTTATAATTGAATTTCCGGGGTTTATTGCTAAATTTATCTTCCTCTTCTGGGTTTCTGCGGTGATTTTTCGACTCATATCTTTCCTTTTATCAAAGTATTTCATTAAGATACTGTCAGTTCGGAGGGATGTTATACTCCCTGTAGCGATTGGGCTTGGTGTAATTGGAGCATGGGGTGTAGGTTTTAATATTTTTGATGTATCAGTGATGTTTATCTTTGGACTTCTCGGTTATATCATGCGTCTAAGAGAATTCCCTATGGCGCCGATGGTTCTTGGGGTCATGGTAGGTGGAACTGCAGATCAGTTCTTAAGAAGAGCTCTAATGACCTACAGTGATAATATTGGAGCTATGTTTGCGCGTCCAATAGGACTTTTTTTGTTACTGGCTTTCATAATTATTGTATACATGCAAGTAAGAAGTCAGATAAAAGAGCGAAATAAGGCAAAGTTGAAAACTTAATTTCAATTGAATTAAACAGCTGAAATATACATACAACACAAGTTTAATATGATTATAGTAAATTGCCGAAGAACCATATTCTGTAAAAACATGATATACAGAGTTCGGTTTTCTTGGCAATTTATTTTTTTCTTCTGTTTTTTTGGAATCGCTTCAACATAATTAATATTTCCTTATAAGGTAAATTTATGTCTGGACTAGTAATACCTGTTTTTTACGCCATGCTGAAACTTATTACCTATTTCGTGGTAGGTTTTTCCCTGCGGCGTTTTAATTTATTCTCATCTGAATTTTTCAGGAATACAGGGCGATTTGTTGTAAGAATAGCCTTGCCATTTTACTATTTTGTACGGCTTTCAGCAGTAAATATTGATGAGATTTTATCGGCTTTATTTTTTCCTGCAGCGGCCATAATTCTATTGTTACTAACTTTGGGTATTTCTGCTGCAGTCATGTCTGTGACAGGTTTTCAAGGTAGAACAAAAAGGGTTGGCATTGGATTGGCGACTTTTGGAAATTCTAGCTTGCTTCCCCTTTTTTTTATTGAAGTTTTTCCACTCTCTGTCCCATTAATTGAAACTACATTTGGTATCAATACACCTCTCCTTTATCTTGGAGCATTTACAATTGTACAGAGTCCAATGCTATGGGCTTTGGGAAATTATCTTGTAGCTGGATCTATTGGCAAACCAAAGCTGAAAGAGTTTATCAGTCCTCCCATATTTGGTGTTCTGGCAGGATTGATATCAGCATCAATGAATATACTTCCGTATTTACAGGATCATTCTCTGCCGTTTTACTATATATATAGCTCTCTAGAAAATATTGGTCTCACCATTTTTCCCCTTATGATTATATGTTTGGGAGCTGCGATCGCAGATACAGATAGACACAAAGAAATTTCAAAAAAAAATTTGTATTCTCTAGCATTTTCTGTTGCTTTAGTAAGATTACTTATCATTCCAGCTCTGTTTATAGCTCTCTATTTCTTTTTTATCGTGCCGTTGAATTTTTCTCCGGCCTATACCTGGATCCTTTTTCTGCAAATGCACATACCACCAGGAACATCATTATCAATTATGGCTATTCAGAAAGGAATAAATGAGGCGCAGACTTCATTTACAATTATGGTTACTTATGTGATGTATCTTTTTCTGCTTCCGATATATATGTTAATTCTTCTGTCTCTTCCAGGGGTTCTTTAGAGAATGTACATGCTGAACCTTCCTGTTATTACTGAATGCAAAACATGCAGAAATGGTTTCAGTGAATTAAATAAAAAATATCATTTGGGAATCAGCTAAGATAAAAAAGATTTCAAAAAAAAGGAAACAGCCATGATCATTAAATAATTCTGATTAATTGATTTCATTAAAATTGAATTATTAACACTCATGAATAGGCAACAGAAAGAAATAAATCTAACAAGAAAACTAATGAGGAGATGGAAGATGAATAAACAGAAAGAAGCAAAAAAATATATTCAAGAATTGATAGGAAGAGCCAAGGTCGCCCAGAAACAGTTAGCACGAGCAAGTCAGGAAGAGGTTGATGATATTGTTCGTCGAATCGGCTGGGCAGCGGTGCACCCGAAGTTTGCGGAAAAATTGGGAACGATGCTGGTGGAAGAAAGCAGAATGGGCTATGTTCCAGATAAAATAGCAAAGATACATACGAAAGTGCGCGGTGCTGTACGAGATATGAAAGGGAAAAAGAGCGTCGGCGTAGTAGAGGATAATAAAGAAAAAGGTTTGATAAAAATTGCTAAGCCGATGGGAGTCATTGGGGCATTGAGTCCGGTTACAAATGGAGAAGCAACACCGATAATGAAAGCTATGTTTGCGCTGAAGACACGGAATGCAATAGTAATAGCTCCTCATCCACGAGCCGTACAGACAAATAATATGGTAGTAAATGAGATACGGTGTGTGTTAAAAGTGAACAACTGGCCTGAGGATTTGGTAATCGGTGTAGATCCAGTTTCGGTAGAAATCAGCGGAGAACTGCTGAGGCAGAGTGATCTTAACCTTGCTACAGGAGGTCCTGGGATGGTGAAAGCGGCATATTCAAGCGGAACCCCGAGCCAGGGAGTCGGAGCAGGGAATGCAGTATCTGTAATAGATGAAACCGCAGATCTTTCAGATGCTGCTGATAAGGTCAAACGATCGAAAACATTTGATCATGCAACAAGCTGTTCGACAGAAAATTCATTGGTAATTCAGGAAACAGTATATAAGAAATTCATAGAAGAACTTGAAAAAGCGGGGGGCTATTTAGTTAACAAAGGTGAAAAGCAGAAGCTGCAGGAGACCATGTGGAGTAAAGAGACAGGGGCATTGAATCGAGCTATAGTAGCCCAGCCTGCGGGGAGAATTGCTGAGCTTGCAGGAATAGACTTGCCGAAAGGAAAAAGTTTTCTCATGGTAGAAGAATACGGAATTGGAACTGACCATCCATTTTCGGGTGAAAAGCTTTCTGTAACAACAGCATTATATAAGTGGAAGACCTTTTCAGAAGCAATTGATTTAGTGAATGATATAACGACTTTTTCTGGAGCCGGCCATTCTTGCGGAATACACAGCAAAAATGAAGAAAGAATTCGTAAGTTGGGACTGCATGTAAAAGTATCTCGAGTGATGATTCGTCAGCCCCAGTGTCTGGCAAACAGTGGAGCATGGACAAATGGGATGCCTATGTCGCTTACGTTGGGTTGCGGATCGTGGGGAGGGAATAGCACGAGCTCAAACGTAACTTGGGAACATTTATTGAACTATACGTGGCTTTCCTACCCAATACCAACATATAAACCAACAGATGAAGAGCTGTTTGGGGAATTAGCTGCAGGGAGCTGTTGAGAGCTAAACAGGTAAGGTGAAAAGAACCTGAAGAGGAGTCGTAGTAAATTCAGGAAAGAGGTGATGTATGCGATTTCCATGAATAACCAATGGAGAAAGCCTTACGTTTGATCGGCGTGTACAAGGGAAATTTACAACAAATAATTACTGGTCAGCATTTTTGAACATTTGCTTTCAACCCCAGGTTAACAGCAATGATGCAGGAAGCTGTACTTAGGTTTATAGATGAGTGACTTCCTGGGGTTTTTTTATGACTGTAGGGAAGTCTGCTGAAATTACCCATGAACATACGGTCGTTGAAGGAAGTATCATAAAATTACGGGTATTTAAATGACTGCCTATGATGATGAATGGATCATAGCATGAGGTAAGGAACTGCGTACAATCGTAGAAGAACGGTGGATGAAATTAATGGTTCAGAAACCTATACATTAGAAACTATAAAACAATGTACAAAAAGAGAAAAACTCATGCTATCTGTAGAAGCTTATTGAGAAGAGGATGAACCATGATAAGTGAAGAGACACAGAAGCAATACAGAGAATTACGGGATAAAATGCAGAAGGGTGGCGGTGAAGAGCGAATAAAAGTACAGCATGAAAAAGGGAAAATGACAGCGCGAGAGCGAATAGAAGAATTGATGGATAAAGATTCATTTATTGAACATCAAAGCTATATAACCGGCCGGACAGAACATTTTGGCATGGGCGAGAAACACTTTCTAGGGGATGGAGTGGTTACAGGAAGCGGAAAAGTTGGAGGGAAGCAGGTGTTCTGCAGTTCTCAGGACTTTACTGTTTTAGGTGGTTCCCTAGGTGAAAAACACGCAGAAAGAATAGCTGAGTCTCAGGAATTAGCCCTGAAAACAGGAAGCCCGTTCATACAAATAAATGATTCCGGTGGGGCGCGGATTCAGGAAGGTATATTGTTTCTTAATGGATATGGACGGATTTTCAAAAACAATACCTTGGCCAGCGGAGTTATCCCGCAAATATCAGTGATTTTAGGTCCGTGTGCACGCGGCGCGGTATATTCTCCAGCGATTACAGATTTTATCTGCATGGTGGAGGATGTCTCTTTTATGTTCATAACCGGACCTGAAGTCATCAAAGCAGTAACAGGTGAAGAAATTTCCCAGAGTGAATTAGGAGGGGCAGCTGCGCATTGCCAAAAAAGCGGTGTAGCCCATTTTCGATTTACCAGTGAGCAGGAATGCATGGAATTTCTCCGCCGGTTTATAAGTTATCTACCAAGAAATAATTCATATAATGAGCCCAAGAAAAGAACAGAAAAATAGAAAGGAATAAGGTAGTAAGAGCCTGAAAAAACAGATCAGGAGGTATATACTACCAATATGGGTAAGAAAAGAAACAACTATGATAAAGCCTTTAAGGCTCGGGTA
>JAIPFS010000005.1 GCA_021736545.1 Spirochaetia bacterium
CCCCCACTCCAATTTTAATCGGTCCTGTACCTTCTGCATCTCCCTGTGCGAATACACTCATGCTTACCATTGTTAACGCAAGAATAAGCACCAATGAGAAAATTCTTGTTTTTTTCATCACGACTCCTTTTTATGGTTTTAATTTCTGTACTACCAAAACATTATGAAAAACCATGCTCACATAATGCTATTCGGACATAATACCATAATTTTAGAATTAATGTACCAGTTTTCATATCTTTTTTCCATACTTATTTTACTTTTTTTAGTATATTTTTTCGATATTTATGCAGACTTGCTGTATACATTTCAGGAGTTTGATCTGCTTGCCTGTTTTATGAAGCTTAAGAGGCAGCAAAAAAGCTTAGGATTCAGCCGTTTTTTCAGGCCTCAGGCTGTAGGAGCTTAGGGATCGGGCTTAGGGCTTAGGGCTTATAGATCGGGTCTTGGGGACTTAGGGATTGACAGCAGAATTTATTTATTCTAATCTTCAAACGCAATAAACGGTAAAGCCCCGGTAGCTCAGCAGGATAGAGCGGCTGCCTCCTAAGCAGCAGGTCATGCGTTCGAATCGCGTCCGGGGTAACTTTTAATCCACTAATATATAATGATTTAATTGTTCAGTTCATGAGTTGAGTTATTTTCCCGGTGACATTTCGGAACCAGTCTGTACCAATTTTTAAGGTTTCGACCTGCCAAACAACCTGCCAAACAACCTGCCAAACAACCTGCCAAACGACCTATTTAACGACCTACCAATTCCCAAAAAAAGGTAAAAAAACTATATGATTGTTAAGTATCATATAAATTTGACAAAGCCCGCAGAGAAGACTAAAATGTTTTATGAAAAAAAGTCATACCCTCAAACTTATAATAATTGTCAGTACATTGCTTATTTGTTCTTTTCTCAGCTTGAGTATTTTTAATTATATAGCTATGAAAGACTCAATAAAAGAAGAGATAGTAAACTCAACTCTCCCCCTGCTTAGAGATAATATCAATTCCCAAATTCAAAAGAATTTCATTCCCTCACTGCATCATGCATCGCTCATGGCTAATGATTCCTATGTTAAAAACTGGATTACATCAGGAGAAAAAGACATCAATGCTATTCGAGAATACCTTTTGGGCATACATGAAGAGTACGGCTATTTTTCAACATTTCTTATATCTGAAAAAACACATGCATATTATCACTATGACGGGATACTTAAAACGGTAAATCCGAAAGATCCCCATGATATCTGGTACTATACATTTATTAAATCCGGTGAAAAGTATGATTTGGATGTAGATACTAATGAAGCAGCCGACAACCAGCTGACCATCTTTATCAATCACCGAATTGAAGATACCCAGGGGAATTTGCTTGGAGTAATCGGAGTAGGCATAAAGATGAAGCATTTTTCTTCCTTTCTGGAAGAAAAACAGAGAACATACAGCAGAAATATCTATTTAGTTGACCCCGACGGTATCATACAGGCCCATTCTGAAGAAAAAATGATTGAACATGCTTCAATTTTTGATCAGGCTGGGATTAAAGACATTGCAGACGATATGCTTATTCCTGAACTCGAACCGCGTAATAATTCCTATCGAAACAACGGGCACTCCATCCTGACAACTTCGCTGTATATGCCTGAATTGGATTGGTTTCTCGTTGTGGAGCAGGATGAAAAAGAATCCCTGGGAATTGCCCGCAAAAATTTATTGCGAACCATAATAATTGGACTAGTAACTTCACTTATCATCACTAGTATCATTGCCGTAATTATCAGGCATTTCCAGAAGAAACTTGAATACAACGCATTGACTGATGAGCTGACACAGATTGCTAACCGCAGAAATTTTATTCAGCAGATGCATATTTCCATCAGTCGTTTCAGGAGATACAGTCTTCCACTTTCATTAATTCTTTTTGATATAGACCATTTCAAACAAATAAATGATGCTCAAGGTCACTTGAATGGAGATCAAATCCTTAAAGATTTAGCTGCTTTTCTCCAAAGCATTATTAGGGATGTTGATTTTGCAGCCAGGTGGGGCGGAGATGAATTCGTGATTATTGTCCATAACAAGCAGCATGAAACTGAAAGGCTAGCAGAACGTATACGTAAAGAATTACGTAATAATCCGCTGCCCATGGGCAGTAAAGAAGCAGATCTCATTACGCTCAGCATGGGGGTAACGGAATTCACAAAGGATGACACCCTCGAAAAAGTCATGGGACGTGCAGATAAAGCTTTATATACGGCAAAAGATGAGGGACGGGATAAAATTATTGTCCTTTCCTGAGCTTTTTCTGCTTTTGAACTTCATTCTGATCTTCGCCCCTTCTGTTTCTGCTTTCCTGATATTGTAAAGCACCTAGGCTGCCTGAAGCTGGAGTCCATTGTTTTACCCGTGTGCTTATTTAAAACTCAGCGACATCTCAATTGTGCAGACGATAGTAATCAGCATACTGTTTCATCTGCAGACTTCGTTGGTAAATGGTTTCCAGAAGCTCCGGATTGGATTTTCGGCAGGAAGCGAATATTTTCATGAGCTTTTTTTCCTCACTCGCTGAATATTTCGAACCAGGACCGATTCTGTAAAAGACTTCCCCGGTTTCAGCATCCACAGTCAGATACCCGGAAAACATCTCTCTCTTCTTTTTTTTATGTACCATGATCAGCTGTACACTTTTTGTAAGATCCTGGGAAAAGAAACCGTAGCGATCATCTATGATGACATGTTTGTATTCGAATTCTGCTTCAAAAGGCTCAGCATAGGGAAAAATTTGATGATACGGAATAAACGCCTTACTGCGCTCCTTTTCAAGGACTGAAAAATCTGGGAACCAGCCTGTTTTAATGGAATCCTGAAAGGTAAAACCTGCGGTCACACTCCGTTTGAAACTGAGATATTCATCCTCAATCCAATCCCAATCGTCCTTGGACAGCTTAACCAGTTCTTCATTGAACCCCCACTCCTTTTTATCCTTATTGACGCTGTCAAGCCGTGATGAATCAATAGAGCGCTTCTTGCAGGAGATTGGCAGCCTCAGGGGCGGCATTTTTTCAAGTTGATTACTGCTCTTACCAAAATAGTCAAAGACAGCAACAGCCTCATCAATTTCTGTAAAGGGATTTGGATCCATCTCTTCCAAATCCAGAGTAGGTATAACCTCTTCAACTTCAAAATTTGATTTTTTACCGGAAATAAACCCATCAAAATCTTCTATCGGAATACTGACATGATACATAATACGCCTCCTGATTGCCGTAAAGGCAATTTTAATTGGTGAAATTTTTTCAGCAGCTTGGATTAACCAGCCTGTACCGGATCCGGCAGAAGCTGCATCTGCAGCTGCAGTTTCTGTTTCTCTTACGGTCTATACTATGTACTACACAGAAAATGAGAAATCTGATTTAAATTTTTGAGATTTTTTATACTTTTTTTTGGGATTTTTTACTATTTATCGTTTTTGGGATATTTTACGTATTAAAAAATTGAAGGAACATACTGAAAAAGAAACATCTAAGAGATTCCGAAAAACACTCCGCAAAAAATGATAGACGGCTATTGAAATCAGTTCTGAAAAACCGCCAACTCCCTTTCCGTACGCTCCTTCAGAGCTATCGTCTCTGCTAGACGATATCCTGCAAGTGAAACACGCTTGATAAGAGCTTTATCAGCTGCAGCATCACCAGCTTCAAAATATCCCCGTGCAGCGGCACTGTCCACAACCCGCCAACCCAAAGATGCTAAGCCTTTCTCCATCCCCTCTTGGGTGCAGCCCATATCTTCAATAGCTGTCTGACCGCTTACCGCCAGAACAACAGCATATTTCGGGCCAAGCACTTCACCTATACCGAGCCAGACAGAGCGATCATCTTCAGCAAAAGCTTCAAAACAGTAGCAGCGGTCCATCATCATCTTCATAAGTCCTGACATACCGTAAAAATAAGCGGGAGAACCCAAAATAAGACCATCCGATGAGAGCAAACGGGGATAGAGTTTCTGCATATCATCTTTGATGACACAGCGGTAAGTATGGAGACAACTGTCACAGCCTCGGCACTCTTCTATGGTGAAATCATCCAGAAATATCAGTTCTGTCTCAGCACCCTGACTTTCCGCAGCTTTGAGAGCTTCTTTCACCATCACCGCAGTATTTCCCTTTTTGCGACGACTTCCGACAATACCAATAATGTTCATATTTCAGCCTCCTTCAAGCTTCAAGGAAAGAACTCTACTGCCTGATAGGCTCCGTAAGATACAAAGACCGCGCAGAATACAAAGACCTCGCAAGTTCCAATAGTCCGCAAGGTCCATAGTTTTTGCAATTTCAAGCAATATAAATCCATGTAACATCTTAGGCGGCGCTATTACTTCTTCGCCCTAATTACCCACTGTATTTCAGGACCTATTCCTGCCCTATTCCTGCCAGTGTGCCTAAAACCCTATTCCTGCCAGTACTGAGGGTCTTTGAAAACATTGCAGCATTCAACTTTTCCGCTGATTCTGCCGATTAAACCGGTACTCAGCTCCTGAACCATCCACGCATCGGCATTTTCTTCTGGTATGGGATAGGGCGCTTCAAAACCGCGAACCCCCGCCGGGAGAAAACCGAAACGGGGGTAGTAAGCGGGGTGACCAAGAACAAAAACCAGCTCCGCCCCGGCTCCATGGAGAGAAAACAGGCTTTCGCGAACCAGCCGTCCTCCAATGCCTTTGGACTGACAGGAAGGAAGAACCGCCAACGGAGCCAGCAGGTAGACCTCTGCCGAAGCATCAGCCCGTTCGTGCTTCTCCTCATTTATGGGCAGATCAATCTGGGCAGCTCGCACAGAAGCCTTTGTATACAGGATATGCCCGATCAATTCACCCTGGTAATCAGCGGTTAAAGAGAGGATCGGCCGCGCCGTTTCATCAGCAAACAGCTTAGTCACCAGCTCAGCAATAACAGGTCCCTCCTCAGGACCGAAAGCCTTTCTATGAATATCCAGTATCCGAGGAATTTCTTCTTCCCGGGTTTCCCGTATTTCACTCGTTCTGTACATAACTCCCCCTGTCTGTACTCCCTGCCTGCATTCTCTACCTGAATTCTCTGTCTGTATACTCTGCCTGTATACTCTGCCTGTATTCAGTCAACTTTCAACACTGCACCGGAACCGGCGCTTATGTATCACCAGCGCAAATGCACATCTTCTTTTACATACTGCGCATAGATATCATCGATTTTATGCATAAGCGCATCTGAAAAGGGCGGAAAATCCGCTGCCTTGATATTATCCTCCGCCTGAGAAGGCCTTTTTGCTCCCGGAATCACCGTAGAAACCTCGTCAAACATCAGAATCCACCGCAGAGCAAACTGAGCCATGGTCATTCCCTTCGGAACAAGAGCTCTGAGCTCCTCCACAGCTTCCAGCCCCTTTTCAAAACGAACACCGGCAAAGGTCTCTCCACGATCGAATGCTGAACCATCGCGATTGAAATTCCTATGATCATCCTCCGGGAATTTTGAATCCTTCGTCATTTTACCAGTCAGCAGCCCGCTTGCCAGGGGAACTCTTATGATGATGCCTACGTCCCGTTTTTTCGCTTCCTGAAAAAAGAGCTCCCTCGGCCGCTGGCGAAATATGTTAAAGATTATCTGCACTGTACTGACATTAGGAAATTCGATGGCCTTCATGGCCTCTTCAACCTTTTCAACGCTTACGCCGTAATTTTTCAGAATACCCTCTTCCACCATTTCATCAAGGCCAGTAAAGAGATCCGGATTGTAATACACATCCGTCGGCGGGCAGTGCAGCTGCAGAAGATCAAGGCTGTCAGTCTGAAGATTCTTTAAACTCTCCATAACAAATCCGCGGATATTTTCGGGAGTATACTTATCGGCTCTATGGGGTTTTAATTTTCTCCCCGCTTTTGTTGCAATGATTAAACCCTCTCTGCGCCGCTTATTGAGGTCAGCCAGAAAGCGTTCGCTCCGACCGTTTCCGTAGGCATCAGCAGTATCAAAAAAACTGACTCCGCCCTCCACCGCAGCTTCCAGCGCCGCCGAAGCATCCTCATCGCTTACGTCCCCCCAGCCTGCGCCGATTGCCCAGGTTCCAAAACCGATTTCCGAGACATACATGCCTGTTTTGCCTAATTTCCTGTAGTTCATAAATTGCCTTCCCCTGTTTATTCCTAAATTGTATAATAAAACTTATTGTTAAGAATACATTCAAAGATCATTCAAAGCTGCTTATCCATTTAAAACAGTATAACGTATTCTCTCCCAGTACACAAATCTCAATAAAGAGAAATGCGGAAAATCAGCTCGGCTATGTTTCCTCCCCATTGTAGTCTTGAGCAGTTTTTCTGATCGTTGAACATGATGCTCCTTGTCTAAATGACCTATTCTGATTACCCTTTATACACTGGCATAAAATTTTGTGATGAGTTTTTCGGGGGGATGCAGAATACATCTTACTGAAATCTTTGAAGCAAATTATTTGATTTAGAAAAACGAGAGGCTGCGCTTACGCTGCAATACTCCCTGGCTAGTGAAAAAATGAGCCGGACTGGGGTAACAACAAGCTTTGAGCCAGCGTACAACGTAGACATAAGGCCCCCAACGCGCAGCAGTATGCCCGTATTCAAACGATAGGAGAAGATCATGCCGATATTTGTTAACCGTTCCCTCAACCTCAAAAAAATCAAACTCATCGGATTTGATATGGACTACACCCTTGTACCCTACGAAACTGAAGCTTTCGAAGAGCTGACCTATACTCTGGCAAAAGAACGGCTCATCGAAGTTCTATCGTACCCCAAGGAGCTGAATCAGTACTCCTTCGATTTCAACAGGGCTATCGTCGGCCTGGTGATAGACAAGCGCAACGGCTACCTTCTCCAGCTGAGCAGGTACAATAAAGTAAAAATTTCCTACTACGGCCTGGAGCGGGTACCCTACCGAGAGCAGAACCGCGTCTATCAGAACATGGCCATTGAACTCCGGGATCCTGATTTCCAAAGTCTTGATACAGCTTTCGCCATCTCCTACGGCGTCCTTTTTTCCCAAGCGGTGGAACTGAAAAAGCAGGGATACTCCCTTCCTTCATATCAGAAGCTGGAAAAGGATATCCATGAGGCAATCGATATGGTGCATCGTGACGGCTCGCTCAAATCGGAGATCAAGAAGAACTTTAAAAAATATGTAATTCTGGATCCCAGGACAGCCCAGGTTCTTGAGAGATACAAGGATTACGGCAAGAAGCTGATGATTATCACCAACTCTGATTTCTCCTATACCCAAGCCCTGCTGAATTATGCCATTGATCCGTTTCTGAAGAAACATAAGAGCTGGAAGGATGTATTTGACATGGTCATCACTTTTGCGGACAAACCGAAATTTTTCGAACATCCCGCCCGCTTCCTGAAAATAGACCCAGCCACCGGGCTCATGTCAAATCATGAGGGACCTGTGACATCAGGAATATACCAAGGGGGAAATTCAAAAAAACTTCAGCATGACATGCGTCTTCAGGGAAGTGAAATCCTTTACATCGGGGATCACATCTACGGTGACGTAGTATCCATCAAAAAGCTCTGCAACTGGCGAACAGCTCTGGTTCTGGGAGACTTGGAACGCGAGATGGACGGAATCAGACGCTCAAAAGAGGTGCAGCAGGAGATCGATCGGCTCATGCATGAAAAAGACATTCTGGAACGGGAACTGAATCAGATCGATATACAGAAATATGAAGGGAAAAAGGTAAAGCATCAAGTGATAGATGAACTGTTTCAGAGAATCGACAGCCTCAACACGCGAATATCTTCCCTCCTGGATGACTACATGCAGTTCTTCAACCCGTACTGGGGAGAAATCCTCCGAGCCGGTGCCGAGGAGAGCCGCTATGCGGAACAGATAGAGAAGTACGCCTGCATCTACATGACCCGAGTCTCAGACCTTTATGAATATTCACCGCGGACCTATTTCCGCCCGATCAAACGCATCATGCCCCACGAACTTGCGGTGATGGGAAAGAATTCATAATTCCGATCATTTTTAAAATTGAGATCCAGCGGGTTTTGTGATTCTGATAACTGACGAATCAGAACAGTTAGTCAGAACAGCCAGGTATACATCCACTCAGATCAGAACAGCCAGGAAAGCTTTTTTACCAGTCTCGGCGGAAGCTGCTCCCGGAGCTGCACTTTTTCTTCCTTCCGGATATACAGCATCCACCCGAGAACCAGATAGAGCAGCCCTGTCCCGATACCCACTGCCGCCAGTACCATAATATTCCAGGACTCCAAAGCGATAAATCGCGAAGCCGCATAGAGGATCGCAGCCGTGGGGACTACAGGATAGAGAATCGCGAGATATACCTGTTTGATGAATTTCCAGACCTGCACTTCCGTATAGGCGGTCATCGCCGGGAGGTAGACAAATAGGCCGAATAGAACGTTCGGAATCAGCGTTCCCAAAGCTACGCCGACCGCCCCGTATTTTCGAACCAGCGCAATGCTGATGCCTAAGTTCAGGAGACTCTCCACCGCCGTAGCAATAGAAATCAAGCGATGGCGCCCGCCCATCTGCAGGATCTTCTTCGCGTTCTTCTCCATCAGAATAGCAACAAACATGGACGTAAGCATCACATAACACGTCATGATGGTTTTAGGATTTGTATGATCCAGCCACACATAAAGGATCTGCGGCCCCAGCAGCATGAACTCAATATACATGATGGAACCGACAAAGATGCCGAAACGAAAACTGGCGAAGACGATATTATTGAGGCGTGCTTTTTCCCCTGAATAATGCAGGGAAGCTGCAATGGAGGAGATGCTGCCCGAAAACCCGGAAGATAGTATTCGCATGATATCCGGCAGTCGCGTTCCAATTTGATAAATGGCGATGGAACTGGTTCCTACAAAGATTCCAAGCACGAGCCGGTCGGCATTATAGGTAATAAGCTCAGCTAAAGTAACAACATAAGCAAACAGGCTGAATTCTGATATCTCCTTGATGTTCCTCCAGGTAAAATGTTTCAACTGAATCCTGAATCTCGGTATTTTTTTCTTTACATACAGATACATGACGACTTGGACCAGAAAATTGAGTCCGTTGACAAAAACTGCCAGCTCAAGCAGGCTCCCCCCCAGCTGAAATATCAGCCAGATCCCAAAGATCCTGATGATAATTGAGCCCGATACAACGATATTATCTATGTCATACCGTCGGATGCCTCCGACGATTTCTGAGAAGATCCCCATAGGGAAAACGAGGCCATTCCCCAGGGCAAATACGAAAAAGGCAGTCTTGTAGTAGCCGATCTGCTCCCTCGGTTCCAGGATAAAAATCCGATCCAGAATGGGGGTCAGCGCACCTGCTGCTCCTACGATCACCAGCATTGTGAGGAGATAAAAGACAAAAACGGTTGAAACAATACGATTGAGTTTTTCATAATCCCCGGAAATGTGGACTTCGGCGGTATACTTCTGCACCGTTACGCCTACGCCGAAATCCAGAATAAGGGCATACATGAAAACATTCCAGAGCAGAGACCAGAAACCGTAAAAATCCGGGCCTAATCCTTTCAGCAGCATTCTTGTCACAAAAATGGCGGAGACCATGTTGATAATTACGTAGAGGTAGTTTGATGCTATATTTTTGACAATTTGCTTTCCTAACGTGTTGTCCACATTTCCCCTCCGGAGCTCTTATCCTTATGGTATCCTAAATACGATGAAATTACCACAGAAAGTTCAGCCTATCACTAAGCTTAATGCCAGCTATTAAAGCCCCCCAGCCCCCCGGAGCCCCAGCCCCCCGGAGCCTAGGAACCCTAGAGCCCCCAGAGAAATTCACCTTTACACCTTTACAGCTTTACAGCAATCTGCTCAGATTCCTGCTTCTTTTATGCCATATCGATATCCATCTGGTTCAGAAGTTTCCCACAGGGTTCAGAATCGAAGAAAAGCTTATGTTTGAACCACTTTACCTCCCCACATCCACATTCACTACCATTCACATCAATTCATTTTCAGGGGATACTTGATGATCTGGAATTGATTGAGCGTTTTGAGGAACCGGGCAAAAAGCAAAAAAGCTAAGAATAGGAGAAACAACTGGAAAACTGAAAATTCTCTAAACTGCCTTGGGAATTTCTATACCTGCCTGAACTTTGGTAAAATTTTTCGGGTATTCAGGATGCATCTCGTTCTTTTTTTCATCCTATTGCTTACTCAATCGTTTATTGCCTATAGTTATTTTTAGTGCGTCAAATTCACTTACAATATAGGTGAGCAATGCATAAAGAAATACTGCAGCACCAAGCATTTCAAGAAATTCTTCACAAGTATACAAAATTGATGATAAGAGGATCTTATTATTTCCGGGTGTTACAGCTTGTTTACTACCAAGCATTTCAAAGCCAATTGCGCCGGAAACAAAGATGAAACCTGATAAAATAAATAAACCCATAATTTTTTTTGGCAGATTTAGTAAAAATTTTGAGTACATTACAATAAAAATAATCAACGCAGCACCATAAGGTATTACCCACGCATAGTATAGAAAGCCTGAAGTTTCGAAAACGTTTCTAGTGCGGGGAGTTAACCTCTCATGAATCATTGCTATTTCATCAATCGATAAGAACAGAAAGAGTAAAGACAGCCCAAGCCAAGGAATATAAGAGGACTTAATTTTTTTATTACAAATTGCTGTGATATACAGCAAAGCACTGCAAACAATAAGCATAATTGATGAGAAAAGAGTCGGAATACTTTTTTCTTCGTTAAAATCAAATAAAGGAGTAAGACCATAAATAGTATCTTGATCAAAATATAACTTTAACACTATTCCAATTGAATTTACGAACAGCAGCAGAAAAATAAGAGCAATGTGCATATTAAATATTTTTTTTGGAGATATTTCTAAGATCATGTAACGCCTCTCATTTTTTTTCGTTTCAACCCAGCCGCTCAGGTTACTGTTCAGGCTGATTTTTCTTGTTGGATATAATCAGATTGGAAATCACTTTCTCCATTTCATCTGGCTTGGCAGCAAGAAAAAGATATCAATACGGCATGACTGATGCTGTCGTTAATAATCCCTTCAAAATACAGGCTTTACTTTTCAATATTACCTGCAGCGCTGCTGTTAGATGCTGATCCATCATCCCTTTCATTTCTGAGCAGAAAGCTTCCAGCCAACTTTTCATCTCCTTAATTAGCAGAGATTCAGCCGAGGCTGAATTGTTCTGCTTTTGTGCCTACTCTGTTCACTTTTGTGCCTACTCTGTTCAAAAATCCTGAAATGGTCAATACTTTTTCAGACAACTAATTAAACACATTATGTTTTCCTGGATTTTTCCCAGATGTACAAATATTCTAAACTAGACTGTATGACTGAGTCCAGCTTGGAAGCTTTAAAAAACTGCAATTATACGAGAATTGCCAATCCCGATGTTCCCCCTGGCCGCTATCATCAATCATAATGGAGAGATCTCTAGAGATCATAGCCTAATACCTTCCCACTATAGAAAAGAAAGAACCCTTGGTTTCATACAACACCCTATATGCGTAAATATTTTATGTTCTCTGCAATCTGATCCCAAGCCAGTCAGCCTATATCTATGTCGGCTTGGACATCTGCAGGAAATCCTTAGAGAATCAGAAGATTTTAAGGAAGCCCCATCAGAGGTCCTTTTGAATGAGTTATAAATGAATTTTCATCTCTCTGCCTTTTTGGAGCTTGAATAATGAAGGATAATCTACTCAGACTCTACTGGAAACAGCCTATCACTAAGCTTTACCATCTAATAAATATCCCAGAGCCCCTAGAGCCCTAGAGCTCCGGGGCCCCCTGAGAAATAAACCTTTACAGTTTTGCTGCAATCTGCTCAGGTTTCAGCACCTTGCCGGTACTTACCACCTGCTCATCTATTACTAGTGCCGGTGTTGAAATAACATTATAGGACATGATATCATTCATTTCCGTAACTTTTTCGATGTCCGCCGCAGCTCCGGTACTTTTTAAGGCCTTCTCAACATTTTCGTACAGCTTTCTGCACTTTGGGCATCCGCCCCCGAGAATTTTAATAGTCATATACGCTCTCCTAGTGTCTTTTTTACGCTGGCACAAAACTTAGAGTTAAACTTAATCTTAATAAATCCAGCCCTCCCCAAGCAGAAATTTTTCCTGCATCGGCTGCTTACAGCCTGAAATACAAGTTAAACACAGCAGAGGACCTGAATTTTTCTGCTGGAAAATCCATCACCAAGTTTTGGGTCAGCATTTATGTTAATCAGACGATTTTTTAGCCTGAATCATACAAATCAACAAACTTCACCGCTAAGGCATCAGAATAGTGCATTAAAAATCCAGCCGGCCGAAGTGAACATGACCAGAAGAAGAAAGAAAAAGAAAACCAGCAGCCGTGACTTCATAACCTGCTTCAAAAGAACAAATTCCGGAAAACTTGCTGCAACAGTACTCATCATCAGCGCAAGGGTCGTTCCCACAGGCAGCCCCTTCAGAAGCAGGCTCTCCGCCACCGGGATGATACCCGTCGCATTAGAGTACAAAGGAATCCCTAAAAGTACTGCGGCGGGCACTGACCACCACTGACCATCACCCAGGGTATCAGTGATAAACTCTTCGGGAACGAACCCATGGAGCATGGCTCCGGCCCCTACCCCGATGAGGACCCACTTCCAAATTCGACCGAAAATCGTACTAACTTCATCCTTTGCGAACAGGTGGCGCTCTTTCAAACTTAGATGGCGCGTTTTTTTACTGCCCGCCGCTTCGGCATCATCAGTATTTGCATCCGTGTTTGCACCTTTTTGTTCTTCTTCGGACATACCCTTTGCCTGAAGGCCAAGATCGGTTAGATAGCGATCAGCCTTCAACGCATCTATGATTAAGCCGCCCAGTATTCCGGCGGACAGACCGGTTATGATGTAGACAAGGGTAAAATTTATGCCGAGCAGTCCGCCCAGCAGGGCGATGGCAACTTCGTTGATCATGGGAGATGTGATGAGAAAAGCCATGGTGATTCCCAGGGGGATGCCTGCTGAGGTGAAGCCCAGAAAGAGCGGGATGCTTGAACAGGAACAGAACGGGGTAACTGCTCCGAAGAGAACGGCAATTACATAGCCCGCCGACCGGGACTTACCTTGGAGATAGGCCCTTACGCGTTCTGTATTCAGCCCTGCTCTCAGGACGGCAATGAGGTATATCATGACCACAACCAGGGCATATATTTTTGTCACATCTTCTATGAAGAAATGGAGACTTTCGGCTGCCCGGCTTCCTTTCTCCATGGAAAAGAGATCATATACGACTGCATCTGCAAGCAGGGTGAAGATTCTAAACATAGGGTTTCCCTTATTAGCTGGTATTAGCTGGCTCAAAGCTTAGTGAGAGGATCAACAGTGATATAAAACCGCAAATCAATTATATAATCGTTTTTCTGATGTCCAAATTTCTGCAGGAAGTAAAACTAAACAGAAGGAGACAGGTTGTCCGGCATCCCTGAAACAAAATCACGAATTTTGTCTCGAACCTCTCTATAGCAATTCAGTTTCTCCTCTTCGCCTTCTAGTTCGGCTGCCATCCTCGGCGGGTCCTGAAATCCGACATGAACCACTTTTCCGCCGCCAGGGAAATAGGGGCAGTTTTCGTATGCGTCATCACAGACAGTCACAATATAATCAAACTTCTCCTTAAGGTACTCTGAGACATGTTGAGAGACTTGATGAGAAATATCGACTCCAGCTTCTTTCATTACTTTTACAGCATGGGGATTGAGCCCATGCGTTTCTATACCTGCGGAATAGGCTTCTATCTCCTCTCCTTTCAGAGATCGCGTCCACCCTTCAGCCATCTGGCTGCGGCAGGAATTTCCTGTGCACAAGAACAATATTTTTAACACCGTTCACTCCTTACATTACGCTGTTTGCAAAACTCACAAATCGGCAGAAAGCTCAACTTTTGTCGTTTTTCCAGCTGCTTGACTCAGATAGAAATCTTTCTATTGATTTTTTTTCTGCCTATAAGTAAGATAGTGATTAAATCAATATATTTCTATATATACCGAAATATAGAATTAAAAAGAATAAATGTCAATGTTAAATATATAGTGGCATAAAGCTTTTTGGTATGAATTTTTGCTTAGTTTTTTTCCTGACAAAGAATTTTTTCGATTTTCAAACGCTGTTTTGGAGCCTGGAATGGTGTTTTATAAAAAAGCTGCACAAACAGGAATATAGTAAAAGTCCTATCACCAAGTTTTGAGCCGCCCTGGAGATGACCATGAAAGAAGCCTTAGAAATCCTTAAAGCCCTGAGCGATGAAAACCGGATGAGAATTTATCTCATGCTCCAACAGAAGCCTATGTGCGCATGCGAACTTCTCTCCGTTCTTGACATAGCCGGTTCGACTCTCTCTGCTCACTTAAAGATTCTACGCAATGCGAACCTCATAGAACAGAAAAAAGAAGGCCGCTGGATCGAGTACGGAATAAAAATTTCTCAGTTGAATAAAAAATTGGAAGCATTTCTCTTGGAAACCCTTATAGCAGATCCTCAAATAATTCAGCAGGATAGAAAAGAAGCCCAAGCACTTGACCGTCTCAGCTGCTCACAGCAGAAACAAACTGAAGAAAAAAACCTTCACTAAATTTTTTGCCAGCGCATAGGAACAAATTACAGTATGCGACTGACCCCCCCCATTAAATCAGGTAGAAGGCAAAGGACAAGTAAAAACTCAAACTTCCTGCAATTACAAACAAGTGCCAAATCACATGACTCAATGGTACTTTTTTGGTAAGGTAAAAAATGATTCCCACAGAATAGGAGAAGCCTCCAATAAACATCCACACAATAAATCCTGTAGGAGTATAGTGAAACAGCGGTTTCAGAAAAAAGATAAGCAGCCACCCCATGGGCAGATAGAGCAGATCAGAGAGATAATGCTTTTGCCGATAGATAACTGTTTTCAGGATTGTTCCCATTAAGGCCAGTGCCCAGATAATGCCGAACATCCACCATCTCCAAGGATTGGGAATGGCTATCAAAGCTACAGGGGTATAGGTTCCGGCTATCAGAAAATAGATAGCCACCTGATCAAAAACACGGGCAATATTAAATACTTTGGGAACATCCTTAAATTGATGGGTAATGGTAGATGAAAAATATAATACTATTTGAAATGCCCCATAAACTGAAAATGCTGCGTATTGAACAGCTGTTCCGTTTTTCAGGTATGTAAGTATCAGCAGAAACACTAAACCGGCTATACTCAAGCCGGCGCCGACGCTGTGGGTTACGGCATTCAATCGCTCTTCAAGATTATGCTCAACTCCTGAATCCTGTAATTTCTTTGTATCAAGTCTACCAGCTTTTTCCTCGTTTGAGATATCTCCAATTGTATCCGATTTGTTCGGTTGATTCAGGATATCTGATGATTCTTCAAGTTCTCCATTATTACTTGCCATTATGTCTGCTGCCTCCGTACACTGCTCTTCAATTAAATTTTCTCAATAGACGAAAGTATAATACGATTCGTTCAGCAGGAATACAATAGTTAATATGTACTATTTCATTGCTGGCTCAAAAATTTGTGAAAAGGCAGTTAACTTCTTTCTCAAATTCAGCTGACGTCTTATTCCACTTTTCATCCAATAATGTGCAGTTTTAAAAGTGAATACTATGCAGCATTAGAAAAAGATCTCATGAAATTGGGCCATCCCAATGATTTGTGCCACGGTTTATGCTAAGATAGCTTAACAGGAGGTGTTCTATGAAAATTCTTGGAATAAGCGGAAGCCCGAGGAAAGCGGGAAACACCGGATCAATCATATCATCCATGTTGAAAGGTGCTGAACAAGCAGGAGCTGAAACAGAATACATCCAGCTGTACTCTCATCATATCCAAGGATGTATTGGCTGTGAAAAGTGCCGAAGAGATAAAACCTGCACGCAGTTTTTGGACGGTATGCACCTGCTTTACCCGAAAATTGAAGCGGCAGAAGGGATTATTTTGGGTTCCCCCACATACAATTACAACGTGACCCCCTGGATGAAGGCCTTTATTGACCGGCTCTATCCTTTTTTCAACTTCAGTAAAGAGCGTCCGGGACCCTACAGCTCTCGACTTGCAGAAAAAGGCAAGCGAGCATTGGTATTCGGAGTCTGCGAACAAATCGATCCGAAAGAAATGGGGTACACCATCGTCTCCATGCGAGACTCGATTGAAGCCCTCGGCTATACTATTCATGATGAAATGGCATTTACCGCACACTTTTTTGCAAATTCCATCAAAAAAGACAGCAAGGAAAAAAACAGGGCTGAAATTGCCGGAGTAAAATTCGTCGAATCACTGCAGGAGTAAAATGAAAACACTGAAACCAGTTGATATATGCAGAATCACTGTCATTGTTGATAACTACGCGGATACACTGCTTGAATCAAGCCCGGGAGTCGAGCGTTTTCCTTCTGTTCAGGGAAATTCTCTAGCAGCAGACACACTCCTGGCAGAGCATGGAATCAGCCTTCTGGTAGAAACCAAAAGCGGAAAAAAATGGCATTCCGTCATTTTCGATGCCGGTTACAGCCCCATAGCCGCCCCGAGAAATTACAAGATGCTCGGCTTACCGGAACACTTGAAGCATGCGCCTCCGGAAGCACTAGTTATCAGCCATGGACATGAAGACCATGTGGGCGCTCTAGATGAAATGATGACGCTTACGGGAAATCCTTTGCTGGTGATCCACCCGGAGGCATTTACCTCTCCGCGCTTCTGGAAGGCGGATGACGGCAGACTCTACCGAATCCCCGTCAAAATTGATCGCGGAGAGATCAACAGCAAGCTGAAATCCCGGGGATCAGCTTTACGGGAGAGTGCCTCCCCGCTGTATCTCGGAGACAATACGATACTCGTGACTGGGGAAATCCCCAGGGTCACATCATATGAAAGAGGGATGCCGGGTTCCGTTAAAGGAGCAGCCCAACAATCAGGGAAAGATGAAAGCGCTGAAGACAATCAGGAACTGATCCCCGACCAGATACTCGACGATCAGGCTCTTGTTGTTGATGTCAAAGACCGCGGACTCGTTGTGATTACCGGCTGCGGCCATGCTGGAATCATCAACACCACTCTTTATGCGAAAACACTTACTGGAATTGATCAGATTGAGGGAGTGGCTGGAGGCTTCCATTTATCAGGAAAAGAATTCAGCGAAATCGTCATCAGAACCGCAGAGGATCTCCATCAAATGAATCCACATCGAGTAATACCGATGCACTGCACAGGATTAATGGCAAAAGAGGTCTTGAAAAACCAGTTCAAAGAACGTTATGTTGAAAGTTCAGTTGGAACAGTGCTTGCTTTCCCGTTCCAGTAAGTTTTACTTTTTTTTTACTGGCTTAAAAATTAGTGATTAGCTGATTTTTTTACAAAGCAGTAACTTTGTTGGAACTTTTTTATCTGGAACAGTACTGTGACGGTTTAAATCCAAGGGAAAAGGACAACTCTTAAGAAATTGTTCATTGAATACTCAATCACTAATTTTTAAGCCACGATTTAAAGGACCCCCATATGCAATTACTTCCGTCTTTCACTACCCTTACTCCGGAAAAAATCCTCTCCAGCGTAGAAGAGTTCTGCGGTTTCTTTTTAAACGGAGTGCTGACCCCCTACAACAGCTACATTAACAGGGTCTACGGCATTCAGAACGATGAAACCGACGAACGCTACATCGTGAAGTTTTATCGCCCAGGCCGATGGAGCAGAGCAGCTGTGCTGGAAGAGCATCATTTCCTTAGACAATGCGCCGATGAGGAGATACCGGTAATCCCTCCTATGCCCGCACGGAAGCATCATGATAAAAAATCCATGGAGGAAGGGACAATTGGAGAAGTCGACGGCTTCCTTTTTGCGGTGTTCCCCCTTCGTTCCGGTCGGCAGCTGGACATCACTTCTGATCAGGACTGGGTGCGTCTCGGATCAATTATCGGCCGTATGCATGCCGTAGGGAAACGTGAAGATACATTACACCGAATCATCTGCTCGCCGGAAGCATCAACCCAAGCCCATTGCAGGGAACTTCTGGAAAAAAGGCTTGTCCACCCCAATTGTGCTGAAGAGTTCAAATCGATTACACAGGAGACCCTGGAACTCATTCAGCCGGTATTTAAAGAGACGGCAATTTCTCGTATTCATGGCGACTGCCACCGGGGAAACATCCTCGACCGACTTGAGGAGGGACTTATTCTAATTGATTTTGATGACATGATGATGGGTCCGCCGGTTCAGGACCTCTGGCTGCTGCTGCCGGGCCATCTGACTGACTGCCGTACAGAGATAGATCTCCTCCTCTATGGCTATACCCAATTCACGGATTTTGATCGTACAACCCTGCAGCTCATTGAGCCCCTCCGTTTTATGCGCATCATCTACTTTCTTACTTGGAGCGCACTCCAGATTGAGGACCGCACATTCCAGCATAATTTCCCCAATTGGGGCACAGAGCATTTCTGGATCAAAGAGATTGAAGACTTACGTTATCAGCTGCAGATGATTCGTGAGCACCTTGCTGATGATTCAATCACCTGGGGCTAAACCTTTACGTGAGGACATCAATAGACTTTTCAAGTTAATATGCAGCTCCAAAACGCTCCTCAAGCCGCCATGAACTTCGGATTGTAGGGATTCCCAGTGCCCTCAGGGGTCTCAAACTCCCGCAGCCAGGCCCGCCTCTGCGTCTCAGAGAGGTTCTGCTGCTCCCGGGAAAACCAGGCCCGCCGCGTAAAGAGCCCCTTCTCGTTCTTCCTGATCAGCTCCGGGTCGATGCCCGCCTTGATCGCATGGGTGATGTGCCGCTCATCCGTACGGTCGTTTATGAGAAAGGGCTTGCGGAAGTTGTGCATGT
>JAIPFS010000006.1 GCA_021736545.1 Spirochaetia bacterium
CGGTTAAGACGGGCGATTTCCTTTTTTGTAAGGCTTTCATATGTACCGTCCACTTCCATTTTTTCAATTTTCTTTAAGCGATGAATAGATTTCTTTATGGTCGTAAAATTGGTTAACATACCTCCAAGCCACCTATAGCTGACAAAGGGCATATTACATCTTTGAGCTTCTCTTTCTATTGCAGATTGAGCTTGCTTTTTTGTTCCAACAAAGAGGATGGGTTTTCCTTCTTTGACCTTGTCACGAACAAGGTTGTACGCATCTTTAATAGATACGATCGTTTTTTGCAAATCAATGATATGGATCCCATTTCTTTCGGAAAAAATATATTTTCCCATTTTGGGATTCCATCTTTTAGTCTGATGACCAAAATGCACACCTGATTCAAGCAGGTTTTTCATGGTTACTACAGCCAAAATTTCCTCCTGACACGGCATTTCCGTGTTTCCTTCTCTTTTACTCATCATAATGATGGAGATTCAGGTATTCAATACAACGTATTAAAAATCCTGTCTTCGTAATATGCCAAATATTTTCTCTATTGGCAACCCCGCTGCATTCCAATAAGAACCTTTAACACCTTTAATTAGCTGTAAGCCTTTTCCTTGAATTCTATAAGCGCCAGCTGCATTCTTCCATTCTCCGGAACTAATATACCACCTAATAATTTCTTCTGTTAGATTATGGAATTCAACATTAGTAAACTCAGAATCTGTTTTGCGATTTTGACCAGGTCTATGCAGGGAAATTCCCGTATATACTTTGTGTGTTTGTCCGGATAACTGCTTCAGAAGCTTCCCGGCCTCATCAGGGGAACTGCATTTCCCTATAATTGTGTTATTAAAAAAGATGCAAGTATCTGCACTTATTATGTGTTTATTACCTAAATCAGGGAAACTATCGAGAACTGCAGACAATTTCTGATCAGCAATATCTTTTACAAATAGTTCAGGTGACATGAATGCACTGTATTCATCGATAGTAACTTGACAGGTTGTTACAAAAAATCCTGCAGCTTTTAGTATTTTTAATCTTGCAGGAGATGAAGATGCTAAAACAATATATTTAATCAGAGATTGCATCATGAATTGGACTCCATTTAATATTGTATTCTATCATAAAATTAAGAGTAAATAAGACAAGGTCGTGGAACATAAGAGAACTCAATGCAAATCAAAAAATATTGATCCCTTAATAGTTAATTTGAATGTAAAAAATGATATAAAGAATAGAACTCCATTATAATACAATTTTTTCTTTTAGTTCTTCGATTTCCAAAGTAATTTTTTCCCAAGATTTATGTAATTTTTCAAGTAATTTCTCTTTTTCATATAATTCTTTCTGTATTTGCAGAATTTTTTTTCCGTCAGAATAAATTTCAGGTAAAGCAGTTTTCTCTTGTAAAAGCACAATTTCATGTTCAACTTCATCAATTTGGTGAATCAACTCTCTTTCATCCCGCAATATACTATTATATCTGTTCTTATCTCGCTTCTGCTGCACATGAGAGGCTTTTTTACTCTCTTTTTTATCCTCTTTTTTATCCTCTTTTTGAAAATCCGGTTTGATTTCTTCTATCGTGTTCTTATCGTTTTCTTCATCCTGGTGAGATATTTTCCAAAGAAAATAATCATAATCACCATCATAAATAGTGTAAGTTTTCTCTTTTAAATAAATGATTCGGTTAGTTAATTCTTTTATAAAGAACAGGTCATGGGAAACAAAGACAATTGTCCCGGAAAATTCTTTTAATGCAGTTAGTAGTACTTCTTTAGAAGTAATATCGAGATGGTTTGTAGGCTCATCAAGGATAAGAAAATTATAAGGCTGAAGAAGCAGTTTCAGGAGCTGTACTCTGCTTTTTTCACCGCCGCTCAAAACGCTGAGTGGTTTATGGATGTCATCTTCTGAAAAGAGAAAACTGCCTGAATATGAACGGATTTTTGGCAGTAATTCATTTGGTGCTTCATTAGCAAGTTCATCGTAAATTGAATGTTCAGCTTGTAAAGTACTATCAATATCCTGCTGAAAATATCCAGTTCTGACACCTGTACCCAGCTCAAATGCACCAGAAAAACCATTATCCTGCTGAGCAATAATTTTCATTAAGGTCGTTTTCCCTGTTCCATTTTTTCCTGTAATTGCTATTCTGTCATTCCTTTTTATGAGAAGATTGAAATTTTCTATAACAGTATGTTCACCATATGATTTATGGATATGCTTCAAGTCTAAAACATTCCTGCCTGAATGAGGAGGAGCAGGGAATGAAAAATGAATTTTTTTTATATAATGGGGTAATTCAATTTTATTCATCTTCTCTAAGTATTTTATTCTGCTTTGCACTTGAGAAGATTTTGAATCCTTATACCGGAATCTTTCAATAAACTGCTCAATTCTTTTAATTTCTTTCTGTTGTTCATTATAAGCTTTAATTAGCTTGTCTTGTTCCTCTTGTAAATAGAGCTCAAATTCTGAATAAGTCCCTTTATAACTTGTAAGGTTTCCATTATAAATATGAAAAATCTGATTTACTACATTATCAAGAAACTGTTTATCGTGTGAAACTAGTAAGATACCGCCGTGATAAGAAGAAATGAATTCTGTCAGCCAAATTCTCGCATCAATATCCAAGTAGTTTGTGGGTTCATCTAAAAGCATAAAATCAGGTGATTCTAAAAGTATTTTTGCTAGCGCTATACGCATTTTCCATCCACCGGAAAAGGCACTGCATTTTTTCTTAAAGTCCTCCTTAAAGAACCCAAGTCCTGTAAGTATTTTTTCAATAAGCTTTTCCTGATCATAGAAACCACTGTGCAGCAAGTGTTCATGAATGGAATCAAGTTCATGCAGCAGGGAAGAAATATTGTCATTCTGCCCTTTATTCTCAAGGGTTGTTTCAATTGCTTTTTTTCTTTCAAGGGAAGCGGAAAAACTATCAAAAGCAGTTTCGGCCTCATTGAAAAGTGTTTTTTCAGAATTAAACTCTAATGTTTGAGGTAAATAAGATACCGTACTGTTTTTTGATATTACTGTATTTCCAGAATCAGGTTCAATTTCTCCTGCTAGTATTCTTAAAAGAGTAGTTTTTCCGGACCCATTTCCCCCTGTTAGAGCAATTCTATCTCCAGATTGAATAGAGAGACTGACTTGAAATAAAATATCTTGCTGGCCGAATGCTATACTAGCATTATCTAAAGAAATAACACCCATAACTGTTTTATTGTATAAAAGGAATAAATATATTACACTTAGTCATAATAAATATAAAAATATACTATATATTAATCAGAAATCTATCAAGGAGTTTCCATGCTTTGTTTGTCTTTAAACGGTGAAACAATAAAAGATAATGTAAATATATATTTTGAAAACATAGACTTACTTGATTGCGTTGAACTCAGAGTAGATTTCCTCATTCATATAGATCAGGAAGCAGCAGCTGAGTTTCTTCAAAAATGCCATCACCCGGTTATACTTACTTGCAGGAGAGAAAAAGATGGGGGAATGTATTCTAAAGGAGAGAAATCCAGACTTGCTCTGATGAAAAAACTTTTAAAATTAGGTTTTGATTACGTTGATCTTGAGGAAGATGTTAAGAAAGGTGAAATCGATGCAGTTGCTAAGGAAATGAATACAAAAATTATACGGTCAGTACATATTTTTGATGATTTCCCTTCTGATTTATTTGCAAGAATACAGAAAACTGCAGCTAATGGAGAGATTCCCAAATTTGCTGTTATGATTCACTCAATAAAAGAGCTTCATACAATTTTCAATGTCAAACACGAGCTTAGGAACATAAAAGAGAAAATAATCCTTGGAATGGGGAGTTTTGGAGTTCCCTCGAGAATACTGTATAAAATGACTGGATCTTTCTTAACCTATTGTTCCCCGAAAGGATCAGAGATTGCAGAAGGACAGCTTCCCTTAAACTCTATGAAAAACTTGTATTCTGCAGATGCTGTAGATGAAAGGACAAAAATTTATGGGATTATTGGAAATCCTGTCATGCATTCCGCTTCCCCTGAAATACATAATCCGGCCCTAAAAGAACTTAAACTAAATGCTGTTTATGTTCCATTCCAAGTTAAGAATATTAGAGATTTTTTTATATTTGCTGAGAAATTTGGAATCCTCGGCTTTTCTGTTACTGTGCCTCATAAGCAAGCAGTGCTTCCATATCTTGGGAAAATATCCAGGGAAGTAAAACTCATAGGAAGTTGTAATACCGTTGTTAAAGAAAAACAGCTTTGGAAGGGGATTAACACTGATTATTACGGTTTCTTGAAACCAATATATAATTTGCTGGAGAGCAACAGGATAAAAAAAGGGCTAATTATTGGTGCCGGCGGAGCTGCCCGTTCTGTCGCTTGGGCGCTTCGAAATCATGGCTGTTCAATAATAATCGCAAATAGAACTGTTGAAAAAGCTAAATATCTTGCAGCTGAAACTGGAGCGAAATGGGCAAGTATAGATGAAATTAAAAAACTTTCTTCAATAGATCTAATTGTTCAGACTACAAATGTGGGTATGTCTCCGGAAACCGACGATGATCCGATTGAAAACTATTCATTTACTGGTAATGAAATATTGTATGATCTCATTTATGCTCCTGCAAAAACAAAACTGATGCTTAGAGCTGAGAAAGCTGGTGCAGAATTGATATCAGGTAAAGAAATGCTTATTTCCCAAGGAATTTATCAATTTGAAGCTTTTACGGGGCATGATTTCCCTTATCCTGAAGATACAGTGATTTTTTAAGTTTACGCAGCTTGAAGATTTTGGCGACTTCAATTTCACGGAATGAAGCTTCAGGAAAAATACTTCCTGTTAAAATATGAGCAGTTTCACCTTTTTTCTCTAAGCGTAAAGGCTTCATCAGAAAGACCTCTTTGCTGTTTATTTCTTCAGACTGCGGTGAGTTATAATGAATTTCCATAAGTTCGCTTTTGTTTTTAATTGCCTGCTTGATTAACTGCAGCTTACCCTGATAATCAAATCCTTTAGCCTCAAAGATTGTTTTTTTAAGAGAGCAATTCATCAACTGCTCGTTAGATACAATCAATCTGTCATGTAATCTGCTTTCAAGTTCTTTTTTTGCATTTAAATTCTTCAGATTGCTTATGGAATTTATAAATGCATTAAAATATTCTTTTGAAGAATATGGAGTGTCTATTAATTCATTCAGTGTTGGCTTGTGAATATCTAATAAATTCTCTTTGTGGATTATACTTTGCTGAAGCATTTTATCTATTTTTTCAGTACTGGAATCAGGAATCATGCTGCTGTAGTTTTTTATTTTCGGCAGAATGTCCAAGCCTGAATGTAAAAGTATATCTCTCCATTCCTCTTTCGCATGAGGATCCATCAAAAAAACACCATCAGAAATTTCAGTATAAATATATTTCTGAAGTTCCGGATGATTTTTTAAAATATATTTCTTTCTGTTTTCAGCTTTGATGATAAGCCCTTCAAAAAGTTGAATATCGAGAAAATCTTTTTCCCATTGTTTCATTACTGTTTTGAGGCTTTCGGGAAACACTTCTACAATATTCTCCAGGTAGGTAATGATGTCTGTAACAGGGAATCCATTATCAACAGCTTTCAGTACAGTTTCCTTGTTAATCTGGAAAGTAATAATTTTATCTAAATTCTGACATACTGCAAATTCATAACATCTGTACCAGTACCTATAATCAAACTCACCGGGTATGTGCAAATGGAAATCATTTGAAAGAATTGTGGAAATTTTTTTGTTATTAGCATCAGAATTTTTAGAGTTTTTATTTCCCAAGGCTTGAGAAATATCAGTGTGCATATGCAGTTTATCTATCTGACCATTGTTTTTTTCGAGAACATGAATTTTTGTCATGTGTTCAATAATTTCTTCGCATGTTTCAATTGGAATATCTAATTTCCGAATATGCAGATATAAATAGTAATCAAAATATTTTTTTGGAGCTTCTATTGACTGAATGAAGTGGAAAAAATTAACTATTTCTGCTGCAAAAGAAGTATATTTTTGTTCATCAATTAGCTGTATGCCGGAAATAATAAGAGATATCAGCAAGTTTTCTTTGCTGTATTTCATAAGAATTCTGACAATGTTATTATTAAAATTGCTGTCTTCTTTCAGGATTTGCAGATTTGAAAGTATGTTGGACAGAAAGTTAAAAACTACCGTATCTGTGACAGTATTATTTTTGAGATATTTCGGTAAATTGTTAGGCCGAAAATTCTTACTAAATCCCTTTTTATTGCCGCTTAAGTGAAAAACCCATGATATAAAAGCAATAAATGATTGAATATTTAATAATAAAGCAGAATCTGAAAGACTTTTATCTGAGTTAACGTATCCTATTTCTTCTCCAGCAATCCTATATGGTGAAATATAGAATTCTAAGTTTTCCTGCAGTGAAGGAGTGATACGGCAAGTCCCTTCAAATACGTAAATAAGCAGTCTTTCTTCTAGATTAAGTATACGTTTTTGCAGAAAAAAGAGAGAGTAGTCCAGTTTAGTGAGAAAATGAATGATTTCTTTAATTTCTACTTCTTTAAAAAAATAAATTAAAGATAGAATTCTTATATCATCTTCATCAAGGAGAGACGTTATTCGGTTAGCATTCTGTTGAATAAATATTTTTAAATCATGTATTAAATTGGGTTTGTGAAATGGAGTAGGGACATCACCAATATATAATCGATATATATAAAAGAGCTGATCTTCAGGAAGTTGATATACTGCTTTCTCCCAACTATCTGTACTTATGTTCATTCCCAAATCTCCAAATGATATGTGTAGCCTTGTTCTGTGAGAAATTTTTGACGATTTGCTGCAAATTCTTCCTCACTTGAGTACTGAGAAACTAAAGTGAACATGAGTGCATTCCGTTTCTTAGGTCTCAGCAACCTGCCTAAACGTTGAGCTTCTTCTTGTCGTGATCCGAAGGTCCCTGAAATCTGAATTGCCATAGAAGCGTCTGGAAGATCTATGGCAAAATTAGCAACCTTTGAAACTGCTAGAATTCTAATAGTACCATTTCTGAATTTTCTATATAAGTCTTCCCGAAGTGAATTCTTAGTAGAACCGGTAATAATTGGAATATTCAATTCTTCTGCAATTCCTCGAAGCTGATCAAGATAATGCCCGATTATAAGAATATGGTCTTCCCTGTGGTTTTTTATAAGTTCATGAACAATATGATTTTTCTGGGGATTTTTTGATGCTATTTTAAATTTTTCTCTCTTATTTGCTACTGCATAGGGGATTTCTAAATTTTGTGGAAGGGGAATACGGATTTCTGTGCATACTGCTTTGGCAATCCATCCTTTATGTTCTAAAACTTTCCAGGGAACATCATACCGTTTGGGACCTATAAGCGCAAAAACTTCATCTTCTCTATTATCTTCACGCACCAAGGTAGCTGTCATACCTAGTCTCTTGCTTGATTGAATTTCAGCTGTTATTTTAAATACAGGTGCTGGAAGAAGATGGACTTCATCATAAATAATTAGACCCCAGTTATTTTTACTGAAAATGGAGAAATGAATAAAAGGATCTTCTTTTGAAGCTCTCCATGTAAGAATTTGATATGTGCAAACAGTTACTGGTTTCAACTCTTTCTTGGAACCGGTATATTCCCCGATATCATCTTTAGAGATATCTGTTTTATCCTGCAGTTCATCAATCCACTGATGTACTGCTGCTGTATTGGTAGTAATTATCAGTGTTTTTGTCTGCAGTCTTCGCATAGCTTCAATACCGATAATAGTTTTACCTGAACCGCAGGGAAGCACAATTGTACCGTAACCTAAACCTGGTATATATATATTTGATCCAAGAAAAGAATTTACTGCTTCATTCTGATAATCCCGGATCTCAAGGGATTCTCCTGTACGGGTTTTTTTTCTAAGGGAAAGCGGAAGAGAATCACCCTGTTTTAAAGGAATTAAATCTTCAACTGGATATCCAAGTTTAATTAATGAAATCTTAATATTTCCTCTGTCAAAGAGTGAAAGTTTGAAAGTATCACTCTCGTAAGGAGTAAGCATAGTACTTAAGATTTTGTTTGCAGAGATTTCCCGATAGATAGAATCCTTTTCAACTTTTAAAAGGAGATTAGTATCATCATAGGCTAAGAGTTTCAGTGCTCCATATCTTGAACAAATATCCTTTATGAAGATATCTATTGCATCAGGTATATCATATTTGGACCATTTGCACAAATTTTCCATGATTACAGCATGAGTATATCCTGCAGCAACAGCATTCCAAAGTGATAATGCGGTAATTTGATATGTATGAATGTGTTCCGGTGATTTTACTAACTCTGTAAAAGCTGCTATATCATCTCTTGCTTGAGAAGCTAAAGGATTGTGTATCTCAAGCAGGAGTGTTTTATCACTTTGTACAATAAGGGGATTATTACTTTTATCAACCATAATAGTATATTGTAATTGTTATAGGTATGAATTTCAATGTCATTGAGCCATGCAATGAAAAGAGTTAATAAAATAGCAAATAAAGAAGGTCTCTAAAGGTATAATTCAGGCTTCCTATCAAGAAATATATCATTCCTTTCTGTTATTTTTTTATTTTCAGCCTCATCAAGATTACAATCTTCCACATGTAAAGCGGTTTCTTTATTTTTGCTGGAAAAAAGTATTTGTGAACTTGGAGAGATAATTTGACTGGAACCGGTGAAACTGCAGGTTTGCTGAGGAGTTATCTCCTCTCCAACCCTATTTGAAAGAATCCAGAATATACGATTTTCCATGGCTCTGACTCGACTTGTTAATTGACCATATTCAGGGATTACTAAATTTGAGGGATGACAAACGAGATCAACTCCTTTTAAGGCTAAAGTACGCGCAGCTTCAGGAAACAAATGATCATAACATATAAGCATACCTATTGTTTTATTCTTATAGGAAAAAACTGGAAAACCGAGATTACCGACGGAAAACCAGTTTTTTTCAGTATTGAAAATATGTATTTTCCTATATAAGGATAGTATACCAGTTTTATCAACACAAACTGCACTATTATAATATGTTTTTCCCTTTCGTTCTAAAAAACCGAAAACGTATGCAGTATCAGTAATTCTTGCTAGTTCAATCATGAGTTTAATTGATTCACCTTCAGTATCTTCTGAACAGGCATAAACTTCTTTCCAAGATTCAAAAAGATATCCCGAAAAAGCAAGTTCCGGTAAAACAATGATATCCGATGAAATTCCACGAAGATAATCAAAAACAAAATCACGATTCATTTTCAGCTTATGATATTCCGGTTTGAATTGAAAAAATCCAATATTCATTTCTATTGTAAACTCCTCCTGCCTTTTTGGGCATAAAGTCTGTCAAGTAAAACTATTGCAGCCATACTTTCAATTACTGGAACTATTCTTGGACAAATACAGGGATCATGTCTTCCGCTTATTTGTATTGTCATACTAGTATTTGATTCGGAAATTGTTTTCTGTTCTCTCCTTATGGATGGTGTCGGCTTTACAGCACATGAAAAAAAGATCTCCTGTCCCGTTGATATACCGCCTAATATGCCGCCGGAGTTGTTTGACATGAATACGTTTTCTGCTTTAATCTGGTCATTCATCTCAAAACCGGTCATCTCTGATGAAGAAAATCCTACTCCGAACTCTATTCCTTTTACGGACCCAATTGAAAGCATAGCATGAGCTAAGAGAGCGTCAAGTTTATTGAAAACTGGATCACCTAAACCAACAGGAACTCCTTCACATATGCAGGAAACAATTCCTCCGACACTATTATTTTGATTAACTGCTTCCTGAATTGTTTTCTCCATTTCAGGCACAGCATTTTTATCAGGACATTTCAAAGGATTTCGTGAGATTTCATCTTTATTAAAATCTTTAATTGAAACTGAATGAATTTTTTCAGTATAAGCAGTGATTTGTAAACCATAGGTTGACAATATCTGCTTGGCGACAGCACCTGCAGCTACTCGAGCAGCGGTCTCTCTTCCTGAAGATCGTCCCCCGCCTCTATAATCACGGATTCCATATTTTTTTGAATATGTATAATCAGCATGGCCGGGACGAAAAATATCTTTTATATTTTTATAGTCTCCGCTTCTTTGATCACTATTATATATGATAATACTAATAGGAGTTCCTGTTGTATGATTCTCAAAAACACCTGAAAGTATTGCAGCTGTATCACTTTCATTGCGACTTGTGGTGTATTTACTCTGGCCGGGCCTTCTTTTCAGTAATTCCGCATTTATGATATCATCATTAAGAAAAATTCCCGGTTCAGCTCCATCAATGACTACCCCCAAAGCAGTACCATGAGATTCCCCGAAAGTTGTTATTGCAAACTGTTCTCCAAAACTATTGCTAGCCATAAAAATCCTCTATTTGTGACTGTATATCTTTTTCCAGTAGAAATTCAACAATTTCATTAATGGAATGATCAGACTGATTAATAATAATATCTGCAGCATCATAATATTGTGCGTGTCTACGAATGAACAACTGATGAAAGGATTTTTCAGGATGTACTGAATTGAGAAATGGAGGAATACCGCCTGAAGCTATCCTTGAGAAAAGAGTACTTTCAGGAGAATGTAAATAGAGAACTACACCTTGATTTTTAATGAATTTCATCATCGATTTATTATCAGCAACTCCACCGCCGAGTGAAATAATACTTGGAATACTTTCTCGTTTAATTCTTTCAGTTATCTTTTTCAGTATAATAAACTCTTTCTCATGAAAAAGGTCATTCCCCCAATCAGCATATAATTCTCGGATTGTTTTTCCCCAAAGTGTATTTTCCACTTCGTTTTTAAGAATTTCTTCATCCAAGTCAAATAATGAAAAGGAAAGTTCCTTGCTTAATATTTTTCCGATACTTGACTTGCCGGAATGTTTTATGCCCAAAACAAAAACAATTTCAGGAGGTGAGAGAGGTTTTACTTTCTGGTCTGTTTTTTTTATGTTCATGGTATTTTCTCTATTAATTTTATGCACCTATATTACATTTTTTATAAACTTCATACAATTCATTTAACGCCTTCTGAATGGTATTATCCAGATTGTAATTGAAAGCATAATGATGATATTATATTGACTGAATGAGGTATTAAAGGAAGCATCCTATGCAGAATTTACTGGATAATAAAATTTTATTAAATAGAAAACAAGCTCGGGAAATAGATGTACGTGGTGATTTTTTTCGTGATACAACCGCAATTATACATTCTTATCCTTTCAGAAGGATGAAAAATAAAACGCAAGTTTTCTTTGCGCCTAAAAATGATCATATATGTACGAGAATAGAACATGTTCTGCATGTTTCATCAATAGCGGCAGCAATTTGCAAGGGCTTAAATCTTAATAGTGAATTGGCATGGGCTATTGGATTAGGACATGATTTGGGACATACGCCTTTCGGCCATGTGGGAGAAACTATTCTTAATGAACTGAATAAAGAAAATGGAGGATTCATTCATGAACTCTATTCATTGCGGGTTGTTGATGTTTTAGCTGGATACGGTAAAGGATTAAATCTGACATATGCTGTTAGAGACGGCATTATTTCCCATTGCGGGGAGAAATTCGAACAATATATCATTCCTAACCAGGAAGAAAAAGCTTTAGAAGATTATACTGATAGAGTACATCTGCCATCAACCTGGGAGGGGTCTGTGGTAAGAACCGCTGATAAAATTGCCTATCTTGGAAGAGATATCGAAGATGCAGTTCAGTTAAAATTAATTAACCATAATGATTTACCAGATATTGCAGCAAAACGTCTGGGTACTGCAAACGGAGAGATTATAAATGCATTGGTTCAGGATGTTATCAATACTTCAAAAAGAACCGAAATGATAGGCTTCTCAAATAAGATTTACGAGGCAGTTAAAATACTTAAAGAATTCAATTATACCAGAATATACTCTTCTCCTCTTCTTACAGGATATCACAGCTATTTTCAGCGTGTTTTAGAGACTCTATTCAGTTATTTAAAAGATATTTTCAGAACTTACTATTTTGATAAAGAAGCGTATAAAAAGGAAAAAAATATTCTTGCTGCAAGATTCGGAGACTATGCCAAAAAAATGGAATCATTTTATACACAAGATTCCAGAGAAAGTACATGGGTTATTGTTGATTATATTGCTGGAATGACAGATAACTATGCACTGGACTGCGTAAATGAAATATTAATTCCCAAGCACATGCATGAACAGTTTGACAAGTTAATTTTGGAGTAAACAAGATACATTAGGAACCTTTTGATAGCTTTTCAATTTCGTTGAGAAACTGATCAATATTATCAAACATGCGATACACAGAAGCAAATCTTACATATGCTATGGGATCAACGGAGTATAGCGTAGACAGAACCATGTCTCCCAACTCTTTTGAAGTTATTTCGCGTTTGTTTCCGGCTTTAAGCACCGCCTTATCTTCAATTTCATGGAGTATATGCTCTACTGAATTCTGACTGATCCGCCGTTTTTCCAAAGATTTCTGAAGACCGTTTTCTAATTTTGCAATGTCAAAAACTTCTCTTCTACCGTCACGTTTTACCACTTTAAAAGGTTTTTCCTCTATCTTTTCATATGAAGTATAACGGTAATGACATTTTAAGCACTCTCTTCTTCTGCGAATACTTGTTCCACTGGAATTTTGGCGGGATTCAATTACTTTATCATCTATATTCCCGCAATGAGGACAGCGCATACATACCTCTTTAGAAAATTTACATATAATATACCATACTTTAGTGGTTTTATCGAGCTTGCAAATATTTTTTTATGTAATTATAATAACAAAAAGTTCTTAAGGTAACAAAAAATTGAAAACAGTCAGCAATACAGTAAAAGAAATAATTGAAAACAGGCCATTTCTTCTTGAAGCTATGATACGAGGAATTGTAAGTTTCGGAAACCTGGCAGATGAACTTTCTCCAGATATTTATGCCGCATTAGGGCGAGAAGCGTCTCATTCATCAATAGTTATGGCCCTTCGAAGATATTCATCTGAAATGCATGAGCGTCGAGAACAGCTTCAAAGCAGCCATATTGATTATGAAATTAATATGAAGACAAATATATTTGATATAAACTTGATAAAGTCGAATACTCTTCTTCAGACAATTCATAAAGTATATGAAATTGTTTCCCTGGATCGGGGTGATTTTCTTAATATTACTATTGGAACAAATGAAGTTGGTATAGCTGTCAGCCAGAAGTATCATGATGAAATAACATCTTTATTTTCTGAAAAGGAAGTACTTTATAAAAAAGGAGATTTAGTCGCTGTTACAGTCGTGTTTTACGGTGACTTTCTCAACACTCCCGGTGTTGTTTATGAAGCAGTGAGAAAACTGGCTTGGGAGAATATCAATGTTTATGAGATTGTCTCTACAACTAATGAGCTTACATTTGTTTTAGAAAAGAGTGACTCTCTCGGTGCTTTTGAAGTGCTTCAGAAATTTTTATAGACTATTCTTTATAATGTTGTATTTTGATTGAGATCTCTTCTGCAGAATCTGTTTCAGAATCAGTAAAATGCAAAGTGTTTATTAAAGAAATAATCACAGATAAGAAAACTTTTTTCACATACCCGTTTAAAGGAATGCTTTTTTTATTAATTTTCACTTCAATTGAATTATTTTGTGTGTCATCCATCAGTAATTCTCCTACAGATTGTTGATATCAGTAATTTACAAATTTTCAAAGAATAAATATCCAAAGTATCACATAAATGAGTTAATGGAATTAGCATTTTGTATAGAAACTTAGGTATTGATTCGGTACATGTAACATATTACCATACAGGAGATGAAAGGGTATATAAATGAGGCTTTAAATTACATAGAAAATAGCAATGCAAGTAAAGGACATCGAATTCTTATAATAACCGGCGGTATTAATTCCGGTAAATCTTCACTAGCTGCAGAACTGGTTAAAAAGCTTTATATGAGGAATATTCATGTTGGAGGAGTAAAAACGAAATCTGTTTATGACTCAAAGCATAAAAATGGATATGTACTCTGTTCGATTGATGAAAAAATTGAGGAAACAGCTGTTCATGAAGATATTAACAAATTAGATGGAGATTCCTTTTTTCAGAGGGGACGTTTCTATTTTTCAGAAAGTGTATATGCGAGGCTTAATACACACGTAATGAGAGAAATAGAATCCGGCATAAGCTGTTTTCTCATAGATGAACTTGGGCCGGTAGAATTGAACAAACAGGGACATTATGATATGTTCCATACATTATTGGGGGAATCGGGATTAAGTATAGTTGTTGTCGTAAGGAATTCTCTTCTTTTACAAGTTGAAGCTTTAATAAAAACTTTATTAAAGGATAAATTACTTCCAAAAGCGGATATATATAAAATATATATATAATACTGTACGGCAGAACATGTAATACCTGAACCAGCAAAAAAAAACTCAAAAAAATTTTTATTATTAAAGAAGGGAATATAAAATGGTAAATGAATTACTATGGCTCCTTCTCCTATTGTTTAATTTCTTATCTATTATTGTATGTTATAGAATTTGGGGAAAAAGCGGATTATATGTCTGGATCCCCATAGCAACAATAGCTGCCAATATTCAGGTAACTAAAACTATTGAACTGTTCGGAATAGAAGCAACTCTAGGAAATATCGTTTATGCAACCAGTTTTTTGGCGACTGATATTCTAAATGAGAACTATGATAAGAAAAGTGCCTCAAAAGCGGTCGGGATTGGATTCTTTTCACTAATTGTTTTTACAATTTCCATGAATCTCGCTCTTCTGTTTATTCCGTCTTCCTCAGATTTTGTTCATGAAAGTATGAGTAACATATTTTCAATTTTACCGAGAATTGTTGCTGCAAGTCTCATTGCCTATGCAGTATCTCAGCTTCATGATGTTTGGTCATACGATATGTGGAAGCGAAGAAAGCCTAGCAAAAGATATATTTGGCTGAGAAACAATGCAAGTACATTGGTAAGTCAACTTCTGGATTCAATTATTTTTACAACAATTGCTTTCTGGGGTGTTTTTTCAGGTAATGTTCTTCTTGAAATAACAATAACTACATATGTACTAAAAGTTATTGTAGCGGCTGCAGATACTCCCTTTATTTATATTGCGCAGAAGTGGAAAGAATCCGGTAAAATACGCAGCTAACTGGTATTACCTCCGGTATCATCTTTAAAAGGAAATTTAAGTCGCTGCTAAAGAAGTACTAGCTCTGCTGAGCATTTTCTTCAAGCCGTTTAAGAACTTCAGTTCTCTTAATTTTCTGAGTATTTGTTGTTTCCATAGGATTCTCAAGAATAGTTACTTTTGAAATCCGTTTATATGGCAATAACGTATGATTTACATGTTCAACAATGGAGTTAAGATCCTTTTCAATAATTTTCAGGTCAACACTGGCGTTCTCTGATTTTTGTTTATAATACTCATAATCAGGATAAATAACAGCCTCTATCGATTCTCCTTTGTATTTACTGTCGGGAATCCAGCTTTTTACAAGAACTTGCTGAATCTGCTGATAGAGTTGGAAGCTTTCTTCAATTTCTTCAGGATATACATTTTTTCCGCCTTCAGTAACAATGAGAGACTTCTTTCTTCCTGTTAAAAATAGGTAGCCTTTAGAATTCAGAAAACCTACATCTCCTGTTTTTAAATATCCATCATCATTGAAAAGCTGCTCTGTTGCTTCCCTGTTTTTATAATAGCCTGAGGTAATATTAGGACCATTCACAATAACTTCGCCAATACCTTTATCATCTTGATCAATTATTCGTATATCAACTAAAGGCAAAGGCTTTCCCACAGATTTGTAATTATAAGCATTTTTGGGATTCAAGGTAATTATAGGGGAGGTTTCTGTTAATCCGTAACCTTGGACGAAAGGGACTCCTAATTCATTATATCGCCTGAAAGTCTCATCAGAAAGAGGCCCCCCGCCGCAAATAGCAGCTCTTAAGTGGGTGAATCCAATTTTTTTCAGTATTCCGTAAAATAGGAATCTTCCTGCATTTATATGGAGATATTTCTTTATAAAACCTGATATTCTCATTCCTGCTCCAACAGCAAGATGGACAAATAGTCCTTTTGATCGAATTTCCTTCATTAAAGCTTTTAATATTTTATTAAAAAGCAGGGGAATTCCAATAAACATAGTTACTTTCCCGCGTTTCAGGTCCTTAATTATTTGTGAGGTAACAATCCGTTTAGCAAAAATCAGAGAAGCCCCATGCAGTACTGTTTCCCCAAGACAGACTGTCATGGTATAGCTGTGATGGAGCGGTAGAAGAGCATAATATACATCTTCAGGTTTTCCAGCTATCAGACGGGGATGTCCGGCCATGAATATATTTGAAACAATATTTTTATGGGACAGCATGACACCTTTTTCATTACCTGTTGTACCGGAAGTGAATAGGATAACAGCTTCATCATCCTGGCTGGGTTTCCTCTCCAATGACATATTTTCTAAAGGAGTAATTTCTGAATCAGTAAAAGAACTTGTAATTGAATCAAGTAAATAAACGTGCTCAAACGCATTCCTGCACGGATCAGCTTTCTCTTTATCAATAAACAAAGCCGTAGTATCAGCAAATTCTGCTAAATGAATAATTCTTTCAGTCTCAAGTTGAAAATCAATAGGAACAGCAACAGCTGAGACTTTGAGAATTGCAAAATAGGTTATAGCCCATTGCGGGCTGTTCTTACCGGAAAGGGCAACTTTATCACCCTTTTCTATTCCAATTTTCAATAATTCCGCTGCAATTTGAGTGCTGATGCTGTCAGTTTCACTATAAGTGTAATTCTCTTCTATTGGTGAAAAAGAAGACAAAAAGGTTTTGTCAGGTGTGACTCTGCAGCATCTATCAAATAAATCGATAAATGAAGGCCATTCCTTGCTGCTGTTTCTTCTGAAATCTTTTAAAATTTCCGTCGTGTCAAACATTATTGAGTCCTTATAGAATAATCTATCCTTTAGTGGTTATGAATAATTTCAAGAACCTTGCTTACAGATTTAATATATGCTGCAGCAGCGTATGTTCTGCTTTTACTTCGGTCCAGTAAATCATTATAATCAATTAAATTATTATCAGTATACATGATTTCCAAGCCCAATTTTCTGATTATAGCATGAGCGGCAGCAATATCCCAGATATAACAGGGAGCAAAAACTGCAGCATCAATATTGGGGTGAATTGCCGGAGAGAGAATGTGAAGAATATTGCTGCCAAATGAACGCAATTTACCATCAAAATTATTAAAACAAAGTGATTTATGAGAACCTGAACAAACAATCATCTGGTTTATCTCTACAGGTTCATTTTTATGCAGGAAAATTTCGCCCTGATTGAATACATCTTCATCATCAGGGAAAGAATACAGGAAGAGTCCCTCTTTTGTTCCAATACCCCACCTAGGGGCAGCTATAATTCCACCAACAGGTTTTTTGTTATTATCCAGAATTCCCACCGCGATGCACCAGCTAGGCATTCCCTGACTGTAAACATCTGTACCATCAATTGGGTCTACGACAAATATAAAAGGTTCCTTTCCTGTGAGATCTTTTTGTTCTTCTTCAGAAATTATGCCGCATTCAGGAAATATTTTCTGAATTGCATCTGTAATACGTTTATTAATATGTATATCAGTCTGAGTAAGTACGGAACCGTCTGCTTTATAATTTCTTGCAGAATCCTTTTGTTTATCCACCGCATAATCAGAACATTCTTTTATAAGCTTGAGAAAAGCATTTTTTTTATCGGTATCATTAAACATATATACACATCCATATTTTATAAGTTGTATTTTTTATGATAGTATAGCTTTCATGGAAAAACAATTTATCAATCATCTTGAAGAAGTTCTAAAAAATAATAAACAGTATAACTCCACATTACGAAAAATATCAGATAAACAGAAAGAAATACGTGTTAATCATATTGACGGATTCGTTTTTTCATACTTTTTAAAAGACATTGTATCCCAAACAGCAAATAATATTCTAGTTATTGTACCATCAGAACAAGAAATTAAAAAGATCATCTCAGATCTTAGCCTCCTAGGGCAAGAATCTGTTCTTTTCCCTTCTAACGGGAAGTCAATACTTTCAATTTATAAAAATGATAATTCTCTAAGTTCTGAACAAATTGACAGTATGTATGATATTCTGCATAAAAAGAACACTATCATTTTCTCTTCTCTTCGG
>JAIPFS010000007.1 GCA_021736545.1 Spirochaetia bacterium
CTTTAATCAGTGTTGAGACGGCCTGTACCAAAGCCCAATCTTTTCCCAGCTTTAATGGGGGACCTTTGGCACTGGCCTTACTCTCAGCATCGTTCTGGGCAAAATCTGCATTATATTCAATGATAGGCACGAGTTCACTTGTCACATGTTCTACCACCCCTCGTATAAGTTCTCTGCGTATCGTACGCTCACTTTTACTCAGGATGGCTGCTAATAGAGTCGGAGAGGTGATCTTCTTATATTTATTCGTTCCTGAATAATGATATTGCAGCAATAATCGTTCTCCCCACGTAAAATGCGTATGCGTACAGCCTGTTTTATGATAAGCTTTGGTCGTCCCATGGATACCTCTTTTTTAGTTTTTGTTGGTAAATTAACTATATCAGAGTTCTGTGGGACTTTATTTTTTTTTCTTACTTTTTGCCGGACATTTTATTGTACTGTGCAGGTTGTTTTTTTGATCTTGATTTTTGTCTTGACATAAACTGACTGCCCCTGATACAAGCACAACATGTTGTGCTTGTATCAGGGGCGCAATAATATTTTTAACTTAAGGGATTTTTGATACTTTCTTTGGCAAAAAGCAAGTTCCTATCCCTATATAACCACTCTGCCTTATTGCCAGGAAAGGTCCATGATTTGCCCGGGTTCTGCATAAAGGGCTACGTAATGCGGACCATCCTGGTCTTTGAGATCAATATTTGCAGAACCCCAGCCACGTTCAACCTGATTAAACTCTGAGTCCCAGACTATCCACCGGGACTCTTCAGGACCGTTAAATATCATCTGTGCATCAATTCCCACCTGCTCAAGACAGACCCATTCAGTCAGATACTTTTCCTGAACCGATATTTCCAGATAAGAACCGTACTTAATCTTAGTTATATCTTCAAGGGGCCGATAGAGATTCCCCCTACAGGTCAGCCACTCCTGGCCATCTCTATCTATGACTTCCAGGTCAGATAAGTCTCTGCCAAGAACAATGGGGATTAAAATATCCATTGTGGCAAGTGTATCTGTATTAACAGCAAGTGGTAGGTATTCATCTGCTTCTCCGGCAAAGATATTTCCTGGAAGATCGTCTTGGGCCAATAGTTTAAGTTTTGGTGATATGTCATAGTAATGGGTATATGATATGGCCAGATCATTGGCCAAGACCCAGGTTTTACCCATACGGTTCTCCCAGACAGAAGAAAAATTTGCACCACTATGCAGACGTTGGCCCAATGCGTATTCAGCATTATAATAATCTTTTGCCTGCCGCATGGCGATATATTCCCGACCATCTTTTTCAGTAAACCTAAATTCCACTTCTGGAATATCCTCAGAGGCAAACCAGTCGTTTCCCCTCAAACTGAGATCTGAAAAAAAAGGCTCCCAACCTTCTTCATTTCTCATTTGTATTTCAATTTTATTATCCGGCTCTATATCTACACGGTACAGGCTTTGGTAATTGGCATAATACCCGGAAAGAGATTCTAAATAATCCTTGGAAGCCTCTACTGCCGGAGATTTTTCTCTGACAACAGGTTCAGGCATTTTATCCAGGGTCCCTTTATCAACCATAGCTGCAAGCAGGGCTTTTTCCGCCATCTTAGCCAGGTCAGCGTCAGGGGCATTTACTCCGGTAACTGCCACCCCGAGGTTTTCTTCAGGAATAACCCAAAGCTCTGTGGTGTAAGCCATGGTGCCCCCATTTTTAGTCAAGGCCTTTTTGCCCACATATTTGATTGCAGGGTGGGATACATTGTCCCAGCCCAGTCCATAACGCAAAAATTCAGTATTATCAATTACTTTAAACTTCCCTTGTGTCTGATCTTTTTCCATAGCCTCAAGTGAATTTTCTGTAAGCAAAATTTCTTGATTGACTATCCCCTGGCTAGAGATCAAATCCATAAAGCGCACCAGATCTGTTGGCGTTGAAACAATACCCCCTGCCCCGTATATGTTCATATATTCCATGGGCAGTTCTTCTCCTTGGTGATAAACTCCTGCGTATGTGCCTTTTTCATAAGATCCGGTGGCAAACCTGCTATTGTCCATGCCCAGGGGATCGAACAATTCTTTTTGCACATATTCTGTAAAGGGCATTCCAGTTACTTTTTGGATTACAATTTCAGCCAGGGTAAAACCATCGTTGCAATAGACATTCATGTACCCTGGTTTGTGCTTAAGCCGGCTGTTTTTTAAAGCTTTGTATGCTGCTTCCTGGTATTCATCCCAGGGCTTGATGGTCATGCCCCCTCGGTAATAAGAACCTGGTAGCCCGGAGGAGTGATTAAGTAGCATACGGATGGTGATGTCCTTGTACTCTTCAGACTGCATTTCAAAATCCGGCAAATAAGTCACTACCGGATCATCAAGACTGACCTTACCCTGATCAACCAATTGCATAATTGCTGCAGCTGTAAAGACTTTGCTTACAGAGCCAATATTAAACAATGTCTGACTGGTGACAGGAATTTGAGACTCTTGATCAGCATATCCAAATTCCTGAGTCCAGAGAAGATCATGGTCAGACATAAGGGCAATAGAAAGTGAAACGTTTTTATCAGCTTCCAGGACCTTTTGCCCCATTTCATTGATTACAGAATAGGACTTATAGTCATGTTCATTGCTATTTGAAGGAACAGATGTTGGCGTGGCGCAAGAACTGAATATAAATAATACAATCAGTAAAACCAAAGAGATTTTGATAGTTTGTTTTTTCATTTTTTACCAACCTTGTATACAAAAACTTTTATAATAAGCTGATTCTATCATTTGTTACTCTGTTTAAAAAGATATAAACCAATAATTATTGAGCTTTAAACGCACAATGATTGCCTACAGCTAGTTTTCTATGGATGTAAGCATAATTTACTGTTTGAATATAAAACTACTGGGGTATGCACATGACTGCCGTGCACCCCACATCTAGGTGCGCTCGGTATGAGCATTCTCTAACGGGTGAAAGTCCCGAGTACGGGTGATAGCGCCAAGTACATAGCCAAGAGCAAGGGTGTCCTCCGTGAGGGGGAATCTGAAGAAAGCTGGAGGCAAACTTCTGGCCTGACGAACAGGAATCTCATCAGGCATAGCCTGACGGATAAGGTTGCCTAACAAACTGAAGTCCGAAAGCTATACGGTCTTAAGCTATAAATTATCTTAACAAAAAAACCTTAGAAAATTACGAAATCTCTTTGAGTAAAAAGTGTGGTAGAATAGAAAGAAAACCAAAAAAAAGGACGAGGAGAAGCGAACTCTCTAGCAAGATAAACTTCTCCTCACCCAAAAACAATGTTCTTAGAGATTGCCGTAGAATTCATAAAAGTTCAAGTCCTTTCTACTGAAATTTCTCATCCTGAATGTTCTTTATTTGGTATCATTTTTTGTCCCTGCTGCGGCAAGAGGCTGCATGGTCACGGCTGGCGGCAACGGTACTTTATTGATGCTGACTTAAAGGAATTTCTTATCTGGATACATAGGAAACACTGCCCTAATTGCGGTATGACTTTTACGCTCTTACCCAAATGGGTCCACGCATTTAAATGCTTCAGTGTAGAATTAATACAACAGGTATTGCATGCAGCTTTCACTACCGGGCATTTAGGGAATCGATACCAAGTGAACCGGACACTTCAGCGAACATGGAGAACACAATATATTGCCCGATCCAGTCTTGAAACCAACTATGATGCTGTTGAATTTACGAAAGCAAAAAAAAGCATTATTCCAGACAGCTGTCTTGCAAGTCCTTTAAAGCTGCAGATTCTAACGCAAAAATTACATGGGAAAATGGAGGCCCTTTCTTTTAAGCCTCCAGGACCCCACCATCATTTACTGCTGTTCATCCCCATGTGCCTCCTGTAGGCTGAAGGGATATCTATTCCCTACAGGAGGCTTCTATGGATAGCATGAAACAAGAAAGAATTGCATTGTTTCGCTTCGGTATTATCTTCCCCCTGCTAGATGATCGTCTTCAATGGGGGGAGACTAGCCATATGATTGATGAACTCTGTGCCCAGAGCTACGAGATCCCGTATTCAAACCGAACAAAGATCAGTAAAGGAACTGTGTACAATTGGCTGCGCCGGTATAACCGTAAACAGCGCATGGAGGATCTGTATCCTGCTCCCAGAAAGGATAAAGGCCGGTTCCGAAGTCTGAGCACGGAAACAGAATTGTCCTTACGCCATTTTCGTGACGAACATCCGCAGGTCAAGCTGACAACTCTCGTTGACATGGCGGTCAAAGAAGGGCTCTTTCTTCCCTCGGAAGAGGTAAGCATGGCTGTCGTCTATCGTATGTTCAAAGAATATGACCGCAATCGAAAAGCCAAAAACACAAAAGATATGCGGCGGTTCAGCATGGAACATTGCAATGAATGCTGGATGTTGGATGCAATGACCGGTCCAACCGTGCGCATTACCGTCGATGGCAAACAAAAGATGGTAAAAGCGAAACTATGGGCTCTTATTGACGATAAGAGTCGACTCATCACCTATGCCCAGTTTTATAAAGATGAAACAGCTGAAAGCTTAATTGACTGCATCATCAAGGGGTTTTCTTCCAGGGGCCTGCCCCGCAAAATTTTTACCGATAACGGTTCAGCGATGCGTGATCACCGCCTGAAGTTAGGGCTGGCAGAGTTGAAAGTGCAGCTTTCCTATGCAAAACCCTTCTCTCCTACATCAAAGGCAAAAATTGAACGCTTTTTTTCCACTGTCCGGATGCAGTTTCTTCCTCCGCTTGCCGCACAAACACTGGATCTCTATGAGCTGAACAAAGCTTGGAAACGGTATATGCAGCATTACAATACCCGCTACCATGCAGGGATCAGGGCAACACCGCTTGAAGTCTATCTCAGTGAAATTGAAGCTGTTCGGCCAGCACCGCCGGAAATGCACCCATATTTCAGAAATCATCTAACAAGAAAAGTTTCTGCTGCTCGTACCATAAGTCTCAATAACCGTTTCTATGAGGTTCCCATTGGGTATACCGGGCTCACCCTTGATCTGAGGTTTTCCGATCAAACCCATGTAGAGGCATTTTATAACAATTCATCGATTGGTTTGCTCAAACTGTGTGATCAAATCGCCAATTCACGGGCTCATCGTCAGTCACTTCCTTCTCTGAATGGAGGTAAACAATGAACGGTAATCACGATATTAAAACCTATTATGGATTTCATCGACAGCCATTTGCCAGCCATCTGCCTATTGATCAGCTCTATCAGCTCACTTCAATGATCAATATCGGTGAACGCTGTCTCTTTGCTATTTCCAATGCTTTGGTATTTGTGATCATTGGAGAAATCGGCTCAGGAAAATCCACGGCCCTTCGGTATACGATCAGTCACCTTTCCGAAAAGCATTACCAAATCCTTCATATTATTGGCGGTTCCTGGAGTTTTGTAGAACTGCTGAGGCAAAGTATGAATGCTCTCGGCGTCTATACCCGTACAAATCAGCAAACAACTATGCTTAAGCAGATTTATGAAGCATTCTCCCAAATCCGCTCCGATGGCCGGGAACCGGTGCTCTTCATAGATGAATGCGACTTATTCAAGCAGAATGTCTTTTCTCAACTTCATCTGCTCTGCCAGCAAAACCCTGATGACAGCAGAATCCTTCCAATCGTCATGTGCGGACAGGATACACTCTTTGAGAAGCTTCGCCATCCCTATGCACGTCCTTTGATGTCCCGCGTGATGAACGGCTTTAACTTAAGAAGCATGTCCCAGCAGGAATGTATAGGGTACATGAAACATCATCTGACGGACATTGCCGGCGGGCAGGAAGGAATCTTCTCCGACCAGGCTCTTATTGCGGTGACACAGGCTTCAGGCTGTATTCCTCGTAATATTAACACTATTTGCCTATTGGCCCTGAAGCATGGCATGGACCAGCAGCTGAAGAATATTACCCCTGAGGTAATTCGTCTCGTCACAAAGGAGTGGTGGCAATGTTAACACTAATTATTCGGATGCGGACTTTTGTTAGATACGGGCGGCTGCTTCGTCACGGTCGGTCAGGACTGCATCTGTTCATCTGTGATGAACAGGGAAATGAACTCAGGGAAGGAACACCTGAATATTATGATCTTGCCCTGGCTTACCTGTATGCTAGTCTCTATGAATATTACACAAGACATACAAGCAAATGGAAATTCTGGAAACGTGTCAAAATAGATGCCAATGACACGCTGGATTCAGTCCAAGAAACCGATATCCAGCTGGAATTTGATTTCTGACCGGAAAGGAAATCCTCAGACTCATAAAAGGGGAATATCTTTCATTCTGCATAGTCAATTGCGCTTCTCTTTCTTTGGAGAAGCGTTTCTTTTTCTCAGAATAGTACTACCGTTTTTCTTGTTAAAACAATTCGTAATAATTACTTCCATATAATTAGCAAATCAATATACGGAGTCAGGGGTGTAAATGAGGCAGGCGGATGGAAGGAAAGAGCATGTCCTTACCCGAGGAGGTCTTGCAGGAAGCCCAGGCTATGGAGGCCAACGACGGCAAAAGCCCTGAATACTAGCGAATAGGGGCTAGTAACTGCAAGAAGTCAGATGAAGGCATAGTAGGGGGAAACCCTGAAGGCTGGAATGTCAGGAGGGAGTTAGTAAATGAAGGATACCCCACTGGTCAAAGAAGGCAGAAGCTGTACACGTAGTGGTGGCAGACTCTATGCGCCTGAAGCCCGGAAGGCGGAGAGCGTGGAGGGAGAGCCGAGAGAGTGCGGGATGTCTGAAAACAACTCGACCGACGCAGAACGAGTAGATTTGCTAGAAAAGATACTGGATGAGCGCAATCTCCAGAGGGCATACAAGAGAGTATGCGCCAACAAGGGGAGTGCGGGAATTGACGGTATTGGGACCAAAGGGCTGCTCAGCCAAATAACTGAGATGGGGCTTGGAAATCTCAAGGAGCAGATACGAAAGGGGAAGTATCGTCCTCAACCAGTCCTAAGGGTAGAAATACCTAAGGAAGGGGGCAAGACGAGAAACCTGGGAATCCCGAGGGTCATGGACAGTTCTGCTTTTCTGATCGCGTCATGACAGCTTCGTCCCGGTCGGTATCCGTAACTTGACGGGTGAAATTCCGGATCATAGATTGGTGTCAGGATGTCCAGCTCTGCCTGCTGAACGATTCGATTTCTCACTGCCGGTATCCCAAGCTTCCTCACTCCACCATTCAGCTTCGGTATTTCTACACGCTTTACTGGTTTCGGTCGGTAGCCCTTCTTCCGCAGTTCTCCTACAAGTACTCCCAAGTTCTCCTGCAATGCGTCCCCAAAGTCTTTGATGCTCTCACCGTCTATTCCGGGAGCTCCATTCGCTGACTTCACCTTCACATATGCTCGTTCCAGTACTGACTCTGACAGGAGTCGCCCATATAAGCTGTACCAGACCTTCGGTTTCTCTTGTTTCTGCATCTTCTTCCTTTCAGTCTTCTTTCAGTTCGTCTTGGTTTTTCCCTGTCCACCATCTCGACCCTTCTAGCCTTCTTCAGGCAATGTAGCCAATTTATGATCAGGTACTTCCTTCCTACAGTCTGCGCATTCCAGCAAAAGGATTCCGCCTCTTACCAGTTATGGAGACTCTGTCCATCTCAGGACAACTTGCTGTATGAACGATCTGTCTTCCGTCTGTTTCCTCCAAAGATTTCGGTAATACTTCATCCCTTCGCATCTGATACAGGCTTTTGCCCTGCATCAGTTCATACTACTTGATGAGTATGATCAATTCAGTTTTCTCCTCCAGTCTGTTACCAGCTTTCTCAGGCTGAATCTTTCTCACTACTACGGACTCATCTGCCACCTGCTGTGACCTCAGAGCCTTCTTGAATCCCTTCTTGAAGACTCCTACCGCCTATAGCGGATCTCAGCAGGCTTCCTTAGTTACTTCACTGACTCCCGGTAGACGATCCCATCCTCAATCACACACCAGAGTTGATCAGGTATTGAGCTTCGCATTATTTTGCACGCTTACCCCTCCGGCCTGCCGTATCAGGTTCGCTCTCGCTATGTACCATCTACTTCCTATCGCTTCCTTCAGACCCGTCCGTTGCCAGACACGCCCTTGCGATTCGGATTATCTTCCCCCTGATCAGGGTGATGTCTGTTTCTTTCAACAGACCGGGTTTGCCAGTTTCGCTAGGCAAACTAAATAGAATTGTTTCATTCCAAAATTCTTTTTGGTTAATTTGTTGGTTTAGCCGCTTCAAAATTACTTCGGCTTCTCCAATATAAACTTGATCTTTTCCTTCATCATCTTTTCCGAAAAGTAGGTAGATTCCTGTATTTTGAAGGTCGTCTCTGTCTGTGCAATCTTTAACTTTTATTCTTGGAATTTTGTATGCTTTTCCTGTCCAATTAGATAATTCACAGGTCATTCGACCGTTTGGATCGCCATCAATTAAAAAAATTTTTATTGTTTTTCCGAATTTCATAATGATATGTTGTTTTTCGCTACAATGAGGCACTACGGTTCGCAGCTATGCCCAGTGCGGGTATTCGAAGATAAAATTTTTATTAAACCAAACTTAATTCGAAAAAACAGTTTTCCGGATAACGGCAAACCCCGCATTGGGTATAGGTGCTGTTGGGCGTTCGTGTTTTGCATAACCATCTGTCAATTTGAAAATACTACACACGATTACCAATAAGTTTTCAATATAGAGTTAGTTAACAAAATCATTGCATATATCTAATCATTTTCCACGCTATGCAGGAATTTTCTTACTACGTTTAAATATTCCTCCGTTTTTTCAATATGATGTTCATGCGAAGCATCCTTAAAAATATGAAGCTGAGAACCAGGCATCTTTTCTTGATAATATCTGGTCGTAACGGGGGTAGCTTCGTCATATTCACCACAGGTGAAAAGAGTCGGCAGGTTGATTTCATGTAATTTATCTACTCGTTCGTAATTTTTTAAAGTTCCGGTTACAGTAAACTCACTAGGTCCCCACATATATTCATATTGAGATATATTTAATTTGGCAAATGCCGTATTAAGAAATTCAGGCCATTCATCCAGTCGGCACACATGTTTTTGATAAAATACCATCATGGCATTTTGATATTCGTCGGAATCATATTTTCCGGATTCTTCGCCCTGCAAAATTGATTTCTTCACATCTTCGGGTAATTCCTCGATGTAAACCTTCTGATCTTCTATCCAGCGAGAAGCGCTTAGTAATGGTCCGGAAAGAATCAAACTTGTTACACCTTGAGATTGTTTCGTAAGGACATATTCAACAGCCAGAGATGTACCCCATGATTGTCCTATAATATGTACTTTGCCCAAATCAAGAGTATGTATAACTTGCTGAATTTCATTCACAAAACGGGCTAAACTCCACAAAGAAGTATCATTGGGATTATCCGATTTTCCACACCCTAACTGATCGTAAAAAATAACGGGACGTTCATCGGCCAAATTGGCGATTGGTTCCAAATAATGATGGGATGCCCCCGGCCCACCGTGTATTACCAGAAGTGGAATGCCAGGTTTATTCTTTCCGACAATTTTATACCAGATTTCACCACCAGTTACAGTAATATAACCTTCTTGAATGTTTCTTTGGGACTTTGAATGGGTTACTTTTACCTTTTTAGTCATACCGTTTCCTCCCAATATAATTAGAATAATGAATATGATAATTAATGATTTTTTATTCCGCCAGCACATAATTTTTAAATGTGTTCTTTGACGATTAGCCATGCCTGAGTAAAAATATCAAAGCTGATAGCCGATCCATTCACCGGAATGTGTCCATCCGGGCCTTCCGGGATATCGTTTCTGTTTACAGCTACAAATATGGTAGTACCGTAGTCCGGAAAATAGTACCATTCGGTTGCGAATCCGGGATTCGATCCACTATGGCCGAGCAATTTCGTTTCAAATACGTTACCGGCAGCGTCGGCAGAAACAACTCCGATTCCTAAGCCCGTGGCTGATTCAGGAGCAAAAGACTCCAAAGAAGTCATCAAATCAACCGTTTCATTTTGAAGTATTTCACCATTGAATAATTTATCACTAAATTGAAGCATATCTTCGGCTGTTGACACACCCGCTCCAGCGGTCCAATCCCACGAAAAATTCCAACTGGCAATGTCAACGACATCTTCTGTAGTGAAAAGCCAGGTGTAGCCATTCGTACAAGGTTCTTCCAATGCCCCCTGCCTGCTTAGTTTTGTTCGTGTCAGCTGTGCCGGTTCTGCTATTTTTTGCTGAAATAAGTCAGCTACAGAATCTCCGGTAGCAGCCTCCATGATCATCCCCAATATATAATAACCGGTATTGCTATAGCTAAATGCCGTACCAGGAGGAAAAACAGGTGTGTTTGGGACAGAACGTGACACAAGTTCCTGATTTGTCCATATCTTGGATGGATTGGTTAGTAACTCCTGCCAAAAAGAAACATTGTGTGTTATATCAAAGATTCCCGAGCTATGATTTAGTAACATTTTGATGGTCATTTGATCACCCTGAGGTATCAGCCCAGGCAACCATTTTTCTACAGTGTCATCCAGTGACAGTATTTTTTCTTCAATCAGCTTCATAGTCAGAACAGCAGTTAATGGTTTGGAAACGCTTGCCAACCATACTTGCATATCTGCATTCATTAATTTAGCAGAAGCAGTATCTGCTTTACCCGCTGTAACCAACCAACTATCTGTTGGTGTTTTAACTCCAAGAATAGCTCCGGGGATGTTTTCGTTGGCCACTGTTTGTTCTAAAATCACCTGCAAATCATCTTTGGGCGTTTTATTGTCAGCAGAATCCTTATCACACGCTGCAATAAATAAAAGCATAATTGCAAAAGATGATACAATCATTCTATAGTAATAATGATGTTTCATAGTAATTTCTCCTTTTCTTTAAACCTTAATATAAATCAAAATTTTCTTCAGTCTCGTTTTTGACAATGTATTGCTATATAATGAATCTAATATAATTACAGCTGACAATTGTCTGTCTATTGACATGACGCCCAACGTTCCGCGAGTACCCGAAGTTGGCGACCAAAGGGAGCCAATTTGAGCGGAGCGAAGCGCAGCCGGGTACTCGCTGTTATGTGGAGTGCCTAAATTATTTTAGGCATATCAATTCTTATTATATCCAAATTTGCCTCTAGCTAATAAAGCTTCCTTCCAGAAGCATTCTCTCTCAATGACATAAGCGTCATCGGACTTCATAGGCATATATTCAAGAAGAGTTACCTTGAAATATTTCTTTGCGTAGTCAATACCTTCGCTATTAATGATTTTGGTTAATTCATCATTCCAGCCATGCCCTGTGCCCACGTAGCACTTCCATCTTGACCAAATCCCAAAGCTTCCATATGCAGAGCCTACATACTTTTTACCACATTTTTTATCAACTATGAGATAAACGCCCTTTATATTTTCAAGTGCTGTTTTCCAGTCAGGTTTTTCTCGAATGAAAATGGCTTGTAATTCATGAAAATCTTTAGATATATAGTCATATCCAGGAAAACATTCACCTGAGTATGTTTCTTTAAGTATTTCAGAGACATGCATATTTTCAATATAATTTTCCAAATAGAAAGCTCTGCCTCTTGGTGGTTTTTTCAATTTTACTTTTAATCGGCCAACATAAGGCGAATATTTTTCGATTTCGTCTATTTCATAACTAAAATCTTGGCTAATGTTATTTCTTTTCAGAACCTTATATATACCGCCAAATAGCCAAGTATCTGTCTCTGGGTAGAAATCAATTAAAGAAAAAATGTACTCTCTTGAAAATTCATCCTTATTGCTTCGCCATCGATTCCAATAATGCCATTCATCTTTATCACGTACATAGACATCAAGAGGTTGATCTTGACCATTCCATCTCGCAGCATGAAATTTGTATTTTTCAGATGATTCGATACTGATAATATCAGTAATCTTTATTTCCTTATCGCTCATTGTATATCCCTCCTTAATTCAGGCATTCCACATAACGTTTTGCGAGTACCCGAAGTTGGCGACCATCGGGAGGGCAATTTGGGCGTAGCGAAGCGTAGCTGGGTACTCGCTGTTAAGTGTAGTGAACGATTTAGCTTCGTACAAGTTCCCAAAAATACATGGACGTGCTTTTGGGGCTGTTTTATACAGTCTTGTCCTTCTTTTTACGTTTGTTAATTCCAATAACAATTCGGCTGATTATAAGACTTATAAGTACAGCGATAACAGTGGAGTAGATGACAAATCGGATGTCATCGTAGAGTAGAATATGAACAATACGATTTATCGTTTTGACCAGCACTGATGGGTCTTGAACATTCATAATCACACCATCCAATGAAAAAACTGAACCGGCTTCAGTATACCATGAAATGTTCTCAATCCGCACACCTTCAATAGTTAGCACACCATTGTCTACCATCGTTTGTGTTCGTTGGTCTGAGCCAGAGAGTACACCGGTGCGGGTTCGATGGCTCATATTACCTGCATCCAATAGATACTGGGGAGTCAAAATGGGATAAGATCCCGAGAACGGGGCTCGTCGAGGTGGACTGATATGGTATCCAAGTATTGTCCTGATCTCCTCCTCCGACAGGGATGAAAGAGAATCGCTTATGGATAGGAAGGCAGTGTCCGTTGGGGCCCACACTGTCTTATCTGCAAGTTCAGGGTCAGACAGAATGGCATAACCTTCAGGATCGTATCGACTGAATAAATTCAGGAAGATGTCGTGGTCTCCGCTTGCTTGTAAAACATCAACGACACTAAGGCCGAAGCCATCGTTATTACAAACAAACTGATACTTAATCTCCATGGTCTCTTCAGCGCTCACCATGGGCAAAGTGAAGACAAGAAGGAACAAACCGAAGCTCCCAGCTAAGGCTATTCTTCCGAATAATCTGTTTTCCATTTTCAAACTAATAAACTCCCTATACTCGGCTGTTTTCAGGAAATCATACCGCCATCATCGAATAAATAAGACCCATTACAGCTTAGAATAAGATGATGGCTGCAAGACTCAGAACCACCCCAATCACATACATAACCTTACTGTAATTTGCCACTTTTGCCCCATCCATGCCGTCAAATGGAAAGAACGGAATCACCTGGTAAATGATGATCAGGTCAAGGATGGTTTCCAGCCCCGAACTGAAGAGCTCCGGAGACAAGCGACTCATCCCTGCGTAGACGAATATCAGACTCATCCATGTGGCGAAAGCTTTTATACCCTCGTATCGTGCGAACTCGCGATCCCGCCAGATGTCTTCCTTTGGAACGAAGAACCCGAAGGCCGGCCACCATGCACTGAATGCCAGTGCCAGAATAACGCTAAGAGAAGTGCCCCCCTGGGGCGCATCAAACCTGACCGGACCGTGCATTCTTGCAAATGGATAAGCCACCACCATTCGCAATGCAGTGATCCCTGCTACCATCGCCATGCCTATGAACAAAAATTCTGTGCCCCGCAGAGAAAACAGCGAGAGTGCCGCACCAACGAATACCGAAAACAGAAGGCTCTTCAAGATTGCCCACCACTTTGGGTGAACATCCGCCTTCTTGAGAGCATCATCTTTTACCCAGGTACTGTATCCGGTTGCAAATGAGTACCCAAGTCGTTTCAGAAAGCTTTTCGGCGAATACCCGAATAATGATCTGAAAACACCAGGCCGCTTGTAGCCATTTTTTGCAAACATATTCCAGGAAGCTGTATTATCGGCACGAACCAGGCTGAACTGGGTTTTCAATCCCTTTTCATCCATTGCTTTTATCCCGGCATCCAGGAGCCTTGCGCCAAGCTTATGACCTTGAGCCTTTGAATCAACAAAAATCCAGGAAAGCATACCTTCCCGGGGACTAACCTGTTCAATGAAAACCCCGCCTACGTAATCATCTCCCTCATGGGCATAAAATCCCCATTCCGGTTTTTTGGGCAGCATCAGAGATGCTCCGCTGCCGAATACACGCTTTCCAACTTCCCTGGTTTTTAGTCCCTCCTCAATGGTCTGAATTGGTGAAATAGTATAATTACTCATGCCGTTGATCCTTCGTTCTTAAGTATATCAAATGTAACCTTTACGTTACTATACAATACTGCAATTTTATGATAATGTCACGTATAAGTTACATTTTTTGGGAGGCAAGTGTGATTTCTGCTCCAAAACTAACATTCTTGTGGAATGCGGCTATGGGGGGCTTCGGTATCGTATTCTGGATCTATGGGGTCCTTACCCTGTTCTTGCCGGAGACCTTTGCTCCTTTCGGCTTTATCCTTGCAGTTCTCGGTGCTTTCCTGGTCATTTTTTTTGTAGTCACAGGGGCGGTCGCTGGAAAAAAAATACTGAACGTACCTGGGATGAAGGCACAGAGCACGACTCGAACCGGGCGTACAAATTCGGCTTTACTGTGGCCTGTGTTGTGTATCTGGTGTTCTGGTTGCTGCTTACTCGCGGGTGGGTTCCTGTCGAAGCCGCATTCCCGGCAATGGGTGCATTTACCGGAGGTTCCTATTGTCTCTTTATGGGGATTACCGGGCTGAGGGGATGGTATGAAACTCGTAACTCACCTGACTGAACGTCGCAAGGCTGCCGGTTTGACCCAGTCGCAGCTAGCCGAATTTGTCGGAGTCTCCCGTAAGACAATCAATACAGTGGAGAATCATGTATTTGTTCCATCTACCGTTCTTGCGCTAAAACTAGCCCATGCACTGAACTGCAGTGTCCACGATCTTTTTGAGCTTCCAAAGGATTCTTAACCGATTCAACTCTAAATTTTGCCAATTGATAGTGGATGGCGAGACACGATACTGTCAAATCGTTCATTACACTTAACGTTTTGCGAGTACCCAAAGTTGGCGACCAACGGGAGCCAATTTGGGCGGAGCGAAACGTAGCTGGGTACACGCTGTTATCGGAAGTTTGGACATCTCAAGAGGCTTTTACTATTCGATTTATCTGCTTCAATTCTTCCTCTATTTTAATCCGCTCTTCCTCTAAATCATAATCATCCTGGATGCCTAACCAGAATTGAGCCGAATTACCAAAGAACTCAGATAATCTCAATGCTGTATCTGCGGTAATACGCCTATTTCCTTTGATTATCTGTGATATCCGCGTCTGAGGTATTTTTATCTCTTTGGATAATTTATACGCGCTAATTTCAAAAGGATCTAAGAACTCCTCCTTAAGTATTTCTCCAGGATGTATATTTGGTAAACGCTCCATATCTTTCACCTCTTAATGATAGTCAATAATCTCTACTTCAGATACATTTCCGTTTCCCCATTTGAAACATATCCTCCACTGTTTATTAATCCGTATACTGTAAAAACCTTGTCTATCACCTCTTAAAGATTCCAATCTATTATTTGGTGGTATTCTTAGATCTTTTAGATTCCTTGCATTATTCAACATTCTAAGCTTCCTTCGCGCAATAGACTGTATTTCAAGTGGTAGTTTTAATGATTTATTGCCCTTCCATATTTTCTCTGTCTCTTTTGATGCAAAGCCAATGATCATTTGTAAATACTAACGCCATTGTTTAGTATTGTCAAGCGTTAGTAATGATTATCACATTGTCCAATTTCCGATAACGTTCCGCGAGTACCCGAAGTTGCCCGAAGCGAATGCGAGGGTAATTTGGGCGCAGGCCGGATGGCCGGAGCCGGGTACTCGCTGTTATCTGAAGGTTTTGGGGCTTCATTTAAAATTACACTATCGCTATCTTAATATTTTTTCCCAACGCCTTTGCTACTTTTTCGATTGTTGATAATTTAATATCCTCCGAATGATTCTCCATCCTCGATATAACACTTTTTGTTGTATTAATACGATTTGCTAACTCTTCTTGTGTTAACCCACTTCTTTCTCTTGCTTCTTTTAAAAATATTCCTATTTTATAATCCTCATAGCCATCCCAAAAATCTTCATTTGAGATTCCTTCATTTTTTGCTCTTTTGTCTACGTAATCATTGAGGTTCATTTCCTTTCCTCCTGAAATAATCTGTCTTATAGGTTTCTGCCTTCTTGATGTCATTTTTAGATGTCTTTTGTGACTTCTTGATAATTCCATGAGTTAGCACAACCAGATTATTCTTATCCCAGAAACTAAATAACCTGTAAATGTTTGTTCCAGACTTTATTCTTACTTCCCATATTCCGTCAGTTGATACAAGCTTCTTGAAATAGGTTTTTGGCACAAAATCCATTTCTTCTATTATCTTTAAAGTCCATGCAATTTTCTTAACTACACTTATTTCGAGACTATCTAGAAATTCTTCAACAGGACATTTTCCTGTAGATGTTGTGTAGAAAATAACTTCTCGACTCACAACCTATGTTAGCACACAAGCTAACTTTAGCCAATGCCATTTCTTAGAAATAACAAAATAAACTAACCCGTAAAAGAAAAAAGTAATGATGGTGAGTAAATGAGTCATAAATGCATTGTGAAATAAATAAAACGACGGGAGAGTGAATCAACTGGTCGGCGTAGACGTGAGGGACCGGAGGGGCGCCGAAGGCGGTGCGACTGGAGAGGAGCACGGAACCCCCGGAGCGGCCCGACCCTGAACCGCGGGAGCGGGTCAGGGGCACGCCCAAAGTAATCTAAAAGCTCTAAAAGTTTTGCATCTTTGGCCACGACAGAAAGACTTCAGTGCTTATCATCTGCTCCCAAAGCAGGCATGGAGCCTTTCAGTAGTCTTCGCGGACGCCGAATTCAGCGAACTCCACCCAGCGCTCAGGACGCTCAACCATGATGCAGAGGGTATCGATCATCTGATAGTGGAATTTCTCTTCAGCGGCAATCTGCTCCAGAGCCGCGTGCACCCGGGAATCGCTTGCTTCCTTCATCTTTTCCTCGTAAAAATCGATGCTTTTCTGTTCGATATCGAGGGCTTGCTTGTAGACTTCCAGATGCTTCTGTTCGGACTCGAAGTGATCCTTCCTGGTACCTGAAAAAAGCTTTTTTGAGGCCTCTTTCGTGACCGCAGCGGCTGATTCGACATCAAAATTATCACGCTTCATAGCCGCGAACCGCTTTCTGTGCGTCACTTCATCATCAGCCAGCATCGTAAAGATGTTTTTCACTCCTTCGCTTCCCGCTTTTTCCGCAAGATCCCTGTAGAACCGCTCCCCTTCTTTTTCTATATCAATAGCTGTATCAAACCATTCCATAATAGCCTCCTCTGTACTGATTGATACTCTATTGTAAACACTTTTTAATTGCTGAGTCAAAATATTTCGTATTCTGAAGAATTAAAGAGACCTTCAAATAGATATTCAAATAGAACTTCATATAGTTATTCATATGTTGCTTCATATGGTGCTTCATATGGTGCTTCATATGAAGCTGGAGACAAAAAAAACAGCTGACCTGTTCCTTCGTCTTTTTAGACAGATTTCTAAAAAGAAACAAATCAGCTGCTTAAATATGTATAAGTGAGCGAGGCGGGATTCGAACCCACGACTTCCACCTCCGGAGGGTGGCGCTCTATCCAGCTGAGCTACCCGCCCAATGCTGCGGCAAAAACTATGCCGCAAGAATCGGTCTAAGTGCATACTAGACGTTATAGCTTGTGCATGTCAAGCTCAATATTGCGGGGGAATCTGGTGAAACCTTGGGAAATCAGGGAAAGCGCAAACAGCAATGTACAGGTTCTCAGCCTGTATTTATTCATCCGCAGCCGTTTCCGGGTTCTTCTCATTCCAGAGCTTCCAATTTGACGTTGCCCAGTTCTTAGCTATCCGTAAAATTCTCCTGTCATTCGGTTTGGAAACTATTGATACGGTATCCTCATTAACCTTCCACCGGTCATCAGTATCAGCATCAGCTCCTCCAATCCATTCAAATGAAATATAATAGCGACCAAGAGTATCTACTAAGTCTTCTTCAAGCTCTATAATCACCTCATAATCAACAGGAAAAAACTGCTTTACATGATACGGATTATCCTCAAAGGGCTCATAACTCGGCATAGCGTCTTCCGGCAGTTTTCCGTAATCCGTATA
>JAIPFS010000008.1 GCA_021736545.1 Spirochaetia bacterium
TTGTAGGCAGGTACATATCTGCACCTGCTTTATTTTTTGCTAATTGCGTGTTCTCATTCATCGAAATACCCTCCCGGTAACTTGGTACTGTGTATAGATCTCTGGATAATTTTGTTTCAGTTTCTTTTTATCCAGCTTAGATGTTGCACAGCGAGAGAAAACATCAGGATAGTCTTCCTGCAATGCTGATTCTTTAAAACTCGATAAGGGCTGGTGTTTCCAGCTGTAGAGCTTCTTCCCATGGGGATCCTTGAGGATGGTATGTTCTCCCATGAAGCACTGAATCTTGGTTTTCAGCTCGCTGATCTTTTTCTCAAGGTCCTTTTTCATCAGCTTCGCTTCTTTCAGCTGCTCGTGCCACTGGATGACTTCATCATCGGCAAAGATGATCTTCCCGTTATCCCTCGGCCAGAGCCGTTTTGTATCATCCTGGTTCACCGGTTGGGGAAGGTCCCCGCGCTTTATTGTTTCCCAGAATTCAATTTCAGCCCTCAGGATCATATCCTGTAATTCCTCATCGGGCTTTATGCGGTAGATGCGAAAATCATTGCCTCCGATGAGCGCGGCGAGATCTCCGTCGATAAAACTCGGGAACATGAGATAATGCTGGACCTGGATAAAATAGGCATCCGGCACCTCATCACTTCCCTCTTCTCCCCATTGCTCCATGGTCCACTTATCTGCACTCTTGCATTCAAGCACCCGGAAGCGATTCAGCACTCTCCGGTCAACATGTGCCATGATGAAGGGGTGATCTTTCTGCCTGAGGGTTTTATTCACCCGGGCAATCTTCTCATGCGTGGTATCGGCATACCAGTGGGCTATGACATCTTCCAATCGGTTCCCTGCTTCGGTAAAGCGATTCCCGCTGAAGGGTTCCACTGCTCCAAGCTTTTCCTCTGCTAACTGCAGCGGTGTTTTATATTTCGATAAGCCGAGGATGACTGCAGCATCACTGCCGCCGATTCCTGTTTTCCGCTCATCGAGAAATGCATTGCGCTCTAGTGTAATCGTTGTTTCTGGATTATGTGTTTGTAATGCTTGTGTTTCCTGCATTGATTCTCTCCTATAGTGCTTCACATACGGCATCTGCTATATCCTCCAGCTGATCTTTAAGTAAATCTGTTACCTCAATATCAGCGATATAGACACCTTCAATTTCAAAATCGGCTCCCTCCGGCGGACTGCTGGTAAACGGATCATCTGTTATCCGTGCCGGAGTTCCTTTGCTGTAGATCCCCTCCACCATCAGCGGAGTATCCTTGTAGTAGACTTCAACTGATGTTTCTCTCATCGTGAGCCTCCTGTGATGCCTTTCAGCTGAGCGTTGCTGAAGAGATTCGTTAAAATCTCCTCAGCCTTGATGCGTATGCGTAACACATCACGCTGTACGTTTTCCTGGACTTTCTCTGCATGACCGGCAAGGTCTATAATCTCCTGCAGATCATCCACCACGTTCCCTACGTTCTCGTCTTGCAATATCACTGACATATGTGATATCCTCCTAAATAAGTTTTGTTGGCCCCGCAAGGGGTCATTTTTATGTATCATTCACTTTTCGCTCAAGTGATATGATCTCCTTACATAACGTTTCCAAAGCCGGCTCCACATAGAGCTCATGCAATCCGCTTTGTTTTTTGGCGCCGGCTTGTATTACCTCCTTGATCTTCCTGGTCTGAATTGTTTCGATTAACTGCCCTAAGGTTCTTGTCATGCTGCAACTTGCTCCATCCATATTTGATATACATCGAACGCCCACGATTGACGCAATGGATATCCAGTTCATGCCGCTTCTCGCGTAAGTACCGCAGTATCGTGTCATGAAAAGGGGCCCTGTGCTGTCCTGTCTCTTCCCAGATTCTCTTCATGACTTCATGTCTCAATTGGTGACTGGAAAAAACTCTTCCAGCCGGCATGGTCTGTAACACGGCATAGGTTGTTTTTCTCACGTTACTCTTCGGTTTCATGATCACCATCTCTATCCTCCTTTTTATTCGTAGTAGTGTTTTCCCATGACAATTTTCTGCCGCTCTTTGACCGGAAGATCCGCCCACATTTCTTTCCTTTTATCCGGTTCAATCTTTCGCCATTCCATGTACTCCTCAAGCGGCCAGCGTATAGGTCCATCTTCATATGCAGATACGCCGAAACGCGGAAGAAGATACCTGCATTTCCCTCTCAAGAGGGAGTGGGATACATTTTCCATGTAGGCAATGTCCTTAATCTTGACGATATCCGGCTGCATAGCTATGCTCCGCATCAATAACAATTCTTCCTTAATACAGGAGACCTGCTTCATAAGCTCGCTGTAATCGTCCTTTGTCATCAAATGTGCATCAATCATGTGCTCTCTCCTTCTTGCTGCAGTTTTTCTTCAATCGCTTGATCCATCCACTCCTGGAGAGGTATATCCAGAAGCAGCGCCGAATGCTTAGCTCGTTTGTGCAGATCCTTACGGATCGCCAAGCTCGTTTTCTTGTACATGTCGGAAGTACTATGCTTTTTTGTTTTCTTCATATATGCACCATACTTTATTTACGTACTTTAATCAACGGTAATTAATAAATAAATCTTTAAACAAATATTTGCATTTTTCATGTATATTATGTTATAATCCCACTCATGACAGAATTTTGGAAACGCGTAGAAGAATTATTAGTACCAGAGAATAAGACCCAGCTGTGGCTTGCCCAAGAGACAGAAATAAAACAGACAACTTTATCTGGGTGGAAACTGAATGATCGTATTCCGCCTGCCGATAAAGCCTATAGAATTGCGCAGGTCCTGCAGGTTTCTCTTGATTATTTAGTGAGTGGAGAACGGGTGAGCTGGAGTCGTGATCAAGAAGGTATGCACACCATTGTTCCTGATGAACTGGATCCAGATCAGCAAGAAACGATTCAGCCCCCAGGAAAATTTATTACTCCAACAAATAAAATCATTCGCTTGAAAAATAAGCAAAATATTATTATGATCCCCGTCTTAGAACAGAAAGTTTCAGCCGGACCTGGCGAAGAAGGCATCGAAGAATATACACCAGAGAGGTTCTTACCTGTGCTTGAAGATTTAGTCGCAAGATATGATAAACGGAAATTACGTGTTGTTAAGGTAAAAGGAGATTCCATGACTGGGGTTCAACTGTTTCATGGAGATTTAGCGATATTTGCAGCTGATAAGATTGAAGGGGATGGGATTTATGTTATCTCCATACATGGAGAAGCGTATGTCAAGCGCCTAGAGTTCGACCCCTTTGAGGGTAGCGTTGTGGTGCATTCGGAGAATAAAAACTATGCGCCGAAGGTTATTCCGGCTAAAAGCGAACTGATGACTATTGAAGGGAAAGTGGTTGGGTGGTTTCATAATCATCCGTATTAGAAAGGGTAATATGGGATTAGTTAGAATTATTATTGCCAAAGAGAATTAGAGCTTCCCAAAACCTAAAAATTCCATGCTTTTTATCGTTCTCCCATTAGAAACAGGAATATCTTGTTTATTAACTAATCCATATAACTCCTTAACACAACTTTCTCCAAAGCCATTTAGCTTATAGTCTTCGTCAAAAATACAATCGCAGACTCTCCTTTGGTATTCCCCTTGGCCAAAAACTAAATACTTGATTGTATTACGAATTTTTTCATGTTCGTTATTGTCTAGGAAAAATTGTTTTAAACCATTCTCACCACCTTGATAAAAACGTAAACAGTCATGAAAGGCATGAATATGCATAAGAATATCAAATAGGGAATCAATAGTTAGGTTATCAATATTTTCTTCTGACGAAAAAGCATTTGCGATTTCAAGATAATTGGGAACATTGTCATTTTCCAAATATGGGATTTCTGCCTTTTGGAATTCTGAGAATAGTGGTTTAACTAAATTTTCAATTTCTGGTTTTGAGTATGATTTATCTTTTTTATAAGTATCTCCTGTTGCCTTAAACTCTCTAACCCACCAAAGAAAACGATCAACTTCTATTCTTAAGGGAAGTTCTGGAAATTTAAAAAAATTGGTTTCTTTATACTTCTCTTTCAACGAATTGAAGTGAGTAATATAAGTTTGATAACGTCTGCTAAATGAATGATAAAAACTACTTACTCTATCTTTTTTTTCGTCTTTTCCGAGGGTGTCATAAAAAACGTCACCCACAGCCTTAGATACTTTATCATGTGGTTGGCTAGGAGGATATTTTCTTAAAATGTCTTTAAAAATTTTCACTTTCTCTTTTGTAAGAACAGCAGCATTTCCCCAAAATTCAATAAAATTACTTCTGAGATCTTCAAATATAGGATTATCACTATTTATTTCTATATTCATTTCCTGATTTGTTGTCATACCACTTCTAGTAAAATTTGAAGATCCAATGTATGCAACACGATCTCCAAAAATATAGTATTTGGGATGAAATAATGTTACCGAATAATATCTAATTTCAAGATTTGGTAATCTTAAAGCTTCTTCCAATGCTGTAACGCTTGTTCCTATATTAAGTCGTATCAATAGTTTTACTGTAGAATTATTATTCACCATTTTGGTAAGTGAATAAATATCGCTAAAGAAGGCTGAAGCAATCCAAATATCTGTGTTAACAGATTCTTGCTCGATACACAGGAACATTCGATCTTTGGGCTTGTTTGAATTTGTTATTAACTTCATAACCTTGCTCCTTAACTCGTAAAAAATAAGTATTATTAAGTAATACCTGGATTCTTTAACTGTATGTAAAAACATATAAGATGAAAAACAAAATAAAGGATATACTATGATACTAATTCATCAGCAATCATTTCAGCCTGCTGTAGAACAGTCTCAGTAGCCAGTTTCTGCATATCTGGTGGATATCCATATTTCTTTAATGTTCTCTTTACAGCTACTTTTAGCTTTGATTTCACGCTTTCTTTTATTGTCCAATCAATAGAAGCACTACCTTTAACTCTCTCATACAACACTACAGCAAGTTCTCTGAGCTTATCTTTCCCGAGTACTTCCATGGCACTTTCATTATTAGCTATAGCAGTATAAAAAGCATATTCATAATAAGTAAGACCAAGCTCTTCTGGCTCTTTATCCATGGCTTGAATCTCTTTACTCAAATTAATCAGCTCTTGTATGACTTCAACAGCTGAGAGGACTTTGTTTTGATACTTTCTAATAGATTCTTTCAACATCTCCATCAATGATTTGCTTTGAACAAGATTCTTTTTACTTCTTGCTTTGATTTCATCATTAAGTAATTTCTTGAGTACTTCCAGGGCAACATTCTTATGTTCCATATCCTGTACTTCTAAAAGGAATTCTTCTGAAAGGATGGATATGTCAGGTTTTTTAATCCCAGCAGCATCAAATACATCTATAACTTTATCTGAAACTAAGGCAGAATCGATGACTTGTCTAATAGCAGATTCTATCTCTTCATTAGATTTCCCTGTTCCTGTACTGTCAAACTTTACTAACCTTGCCTTGACTGCCTGAAAGAAAGATACCTCATCTTTTACATCCATGGCTTGTTCATGAGGCACAGCAATGGAGAATGCTTTTGATAGAGCAGTTACTTCATTAATAAATCTTTTTTTTCCATCATCAAGTCCAAGGATATGGTTTTCTGCTGCTAGGATCAGAGACAACTTTTCCCCAGTGTCAGCAGTGAAATAATCTTCATAAGAGAATCCATGGAACAGCTGTGATACAACCTCTAGCTTTTCAAGCATGAGCTGCACAGCTTTCTCCTGTGCTATTGCAGGATCTCCTTTCCCTCCACTATCAGAATAGAATGACAGAGCCTTTTTTAAATCTGAAGCAATACCAAGATAATCTACTATCAAACCTCCCTGCTTGTCTTTGTAGACTCTATTCACTCTTGCTATAGCTTGCATAAGAGTGTGGCCTTTCATGGGTTTATCAATATAGAGAACATGAAGATTGGGGACATCAAATCCTGTTAACCACATGTCTCTGACAATAACCAACTTCAAGGGATCTTGAGGTGATTTCATTCTTTCAGCTAGGGCTCTTCTCTGATCTTTATTTGAATGATGTTTAGCCATGAGGGGGCCATCAGAGGAAGAGGAAGTCATAACTACTTTTACTGCTCCTTTCCTTAAATCTTCATCATGCCATTGGGGGCGAAGTTTTATAATTTCCTCATAGAGCTCAGCTGCTATTCTTCTGGACATAGCTACTATCATACCTTTCCCGTCAAAAACCTCTTGTCTCTGTTCAAAGTGCGTAATGATATCCTGAGCTACTAACTGCAGTCTTTGTTTGCTCCCAACAAGAGCTTCAAGCTGAGTCCATTTAGCTTTAGCTTTCTGTGATTCAGAGAGCTCATCCTGATTAAGCTCTTCATCAATATTTTCAACTAAATGCTTTCCCTCTTCACTCAGATTAATCTTAGCTAGTCTGCTCTCATAATAGATTCTTACAGTAGCTCCATCTTCCACAGCCTGTGCAATATCATAAATATCAACATAGTTACCAAAGACTGCAGGAGTATTCACATCAGTATTTTCAATAGGGGTACCTGTGAAGCCAAGGTATGTAGCATTGGGTAGGGCATCTCTCATATATTTGGCAAAACCATACACAATCTTCTTGCCAATAACTCTGCCATTATCCTTAGCATCTATAGTCTTTGCCTTAAATCCATACTGAGTTCTATGAGCTTCGTCAGCTATAACTATAATATTATTTCTGTCAGATAGCTGGTCATACACATTTCCTTCTTCAGGCTGGAACTTCTGGATAGTTGTAAATACCACTCCGCCTGATACAACGCTTAAAAGCTTCTTTAACTCTTCTCTGCTATTTGCCTGAACTGGAGCTTGTCTCAATAATTGCTTTGATGCTGCAAAGGTATCAAATAGCTGGTCATCCAAATCATTCCTGTCTGTGATGATGACTACTGTTGGATTATCCATTTTAAGCACTATTTTCCCTGTGAAAAACACCATAGAAAGCGATTTGCCACTGCCTTGAGTATGCCAGACAACCCCACCTTTTCTATCTCCTTCTGGCTGAGCATGAATACCTTTTAGTCCATAAGATTCTGGAGTACTGGCAACTTCTTCTGCCTCATAGATGCTGTGTTTATTTGCATAGCTTGATGCTCTCAAAGTAGATTCAACAGCCTTGTTAACTGCATAATACTGATGATAGGCTGCCAGCTTCTTAGTAGTTTTTAAGGTGATAATGCCTGTATCTAAGTCCTCATAACTCATTTCCTCAAAGACTATGAAATGTCTGATGAGGTCTAGCAGAGTCTCTTTATTCAGCATTCCTTTGATAAGTGTCTCTAGCTCTCCTGTGAACCTAGAAGCTTCTTGTTTCCCATCTGAAGTTTTCCAAGCCATGAACCTACTCATATCAGAGGAGATAGTCCCTGCTCTTGCATCAAGCCCATCAGAGATTAAAAGAAAACCATTGTAGGTAAAGAGGGAAGGGATGGTATCTTTGTATGTCTGGAACTGTCTATAGGCAGAATTAATAGTAGCATTCTCATCAGAGGCATTCTTGAGCTCCATAATCACTAGAGGTAGACCATTAATAAAGAGAATTACATCAGGTCTTTTGTTTATGTGGTTCTCTATGACTGTGAACTGGTTTACTACCCAAAATTCATTGTCCTCTGGGTGTTTGAAGTCTATGAGCCAGAGTTGGTCACCACGCTCATGCCCATCTTGTAAGTATGTGACAGGCACTCCCTCTGTAAGCAGTCTATGAAAGGTTTCATTATTAGCTATGAGTTCAGGTGAATTGATTCTTAAAATTTCCCTAAAAGCATATTCATGTGCAGATGTAGGGAGGTTAGGATTTATTTTCTGAATGGCTGATTTTACTTTATCAGGAAGAATAACTTCACCATAGGATGTTCTTTGGGGAGTGGTTGAGTCAGGAGCTACATCAGGGGCATGGATATATTCATATCCTAGTTCTTCTAGGAGCTGGATGGTATATTCTTCAATTTTATTTTCTGTTATGTAGCTCATGAGGAAGGCTCCATAACTCTTTTGATAAATAAAGAGATCTCAGTTCTTTCAACTACAGGTTTGAGGGTTTTAATCATCTCTCTATCAACAATTAATTTGCTTTGCATAGCATTTTTTAACTTCTTAGCTCCAATCCATTCATTGTTCCATAATGCTTCTTTTTCACCATCAACAATTTTACACATCTCATTTTCAAATCCTATGGACTCTTCCAGAATCAAAGCAACTCTTTGTAACCAAATATTCATATATACAGTATTTGGTAGTTTTTTGAATTTATTTATTATACGCTTTACTAATTCTTTCTTTTTATCTGTTTCTATTTGAAAAAGTAACTTACTTATTATTGCTGTTATTACGGGGTATGTACGGGGATTATTATATGCAATATCAGTTGCTATGCTTATCAGGGGTAAAACAGGTACCTTGAGCTCAGACTTTTGTTCAATTTTTTCAAAAAACCCCAATAAAGCTACTGCTAAACTACCAGAATTTGGATAGTGCACTGCGTGATCATGAATAATAAGTAATTGCCTCTCCAAACTTGTTGCCTTGTGCTCTCTAAAAACCCATTCCAATTTATCCTTTTTGATAGAATCTTTAATAACGTGATTACTTGAAAAGGTTTTTGATGGGTTCAATTTTAACCCTAAATCAATCATTATTTCTGTTAAATTTTTCAATATCAAAGCTCCCTCAGGAGGGTTATTAGTAAATATACGGTAATCATCTCTATATCTAAGAATTTGGTAATTTTTTATTCCCAGTTTTTTAATGCGCTTGGAAAGTAATTGATCTGAATACCCAAGAACCATTTCTGCGATAAAGTCCATAAGTGTTGAACCTTGGGGGAGACTGTTTGTCTGCCCATAATTCATATCTTGGATATGTGAGTCTATTATATTTCCAATTAAAGATTTAACATTGCGCTTTTCTTTTGCAGTCCTTTTAGTATGGAGTGCCCATGAAATAGTATGTGTATATATTGAACCATAACAATCTGTAATATCAGTTTGAATTAGATAATCATATTCTAATGAAAGTTCAATTGATTTTTGTTCTACTTCATGCCACCAATATGACACCTGTTCTGCTTTATCTTTCTCTTCTGATTGAGAAACTAGCGGAATACTCAAACATTGAACCTGATTATTAAGTTGGAAGTCTTTTAACCTATCAATTATTAATTTCCAATTTCCCTTCTCAGTTATATTATTTACCATAGATACATATATTGCTGGATTCAATAACTGAAATGGTCTCCATGCATATCGTCCATCTTTGTTATTGATGATTAAGTAGTTTACCCCTTCACATAAAGAAGGCTTCTTTTCACCTTTTAGACAATCACTGAGATTCTTATTCTCTAGTGCTCCATCTACTTTTTCTAAAATTTTTTGAAATGTTATATAAACTGGTAAATCAAAATTACAATAAGAGGTTTCTTTTAGAAAGAATGCTTTTGCTTCAGTTGGAGATAAATCTGTAACTGGTATTGATTTTCTATCTTCAGACATTAAGCTTAACTTCTCCATTCATTAGTTTTGTAAGTAATGTATCTCTTATTTTTGTTATAGTTTGTATTTGGTGAAAATTTGAATCAATTTTTCTATATAATTTATATACTACTCTTTCAAATTGACTTTGTTTATCTGTTGGAGGCATGACAACTTCTGTTGATAAAGCTATGTCCCTATTTAGGCCAGGGACAGCAGAATCTGTATTCATTTCATTAAAATTGATAGTTCTGAGCAGAAAATAATCATAAAGAAGATATGGGTAACGTGATTTTGGTTCTATAAAATATGTAGTGTCTATAGGAAAAAAATTTTGCCATAGAAGTATAATTTTTCCTAGAGTTCCTTTTCTTCCAATAACAATTCCAGGACCTTTGACTAGGTATTCAGAATGATAATCAACAATTCCACTTGATCCTACTACAGGAAATCCCCTCCCTGTTCTTAGTGTTTTCTTTAATCCCTTACCATATCTAAGGTATAATACATCTCCAAGAACCCCTTCCTCCCAATCATCCTCTGCTTCTTCAATAAACCACTCCCTAAAAAGAGTCTCTGCCATGGCTTCAAGTGTCTCATTCTGTCTATGGAGAAGGTCTATCTTATCATCAAGACTAGATAATACTCCTGCTATGGCTTTTTGTTCTGGGAGAGGAGGGAGAATGAATCGATAATCTCTTAGAGCCTCTTTATCTCCACGAGGCATTTTTGCACCTCTTGAAGTGAGAACAGAATATTCTGTAAAATCTGGGTTGCAAAGAAGGTAAAAAAAGAATCTATTATTAATCTCTGCTTCATTTTTTACACGAAAAACTAACACATCAGCTGATACTGTACCATCAAATGAACTCTGCCACACTTTTTTAAAGTAGGTCCTGATGTTAGAAAACAGAACATCATTTTTTTTAAAAGTATTTACCTTTTTTACATTAGGCAACTTTTCAGCTTTTACAATACCTCCAAAATTATTGAGCATATTGTCTGTAGAAATATAATTATAAAGAGAAGCATTTATGATTTCAGTCTTATCTGAAATAATGTTTGCTACAGAGCCAATGGTCACCTCTTTCCACTCACTCATACCAACTTCACCTTATCCAGATTCTCAAGGATGAGTTTACTCAGTCTTTCTTCTTCTTTTAGCTGATCTTCAAATTCAGCTCTTAACTGGGTGAATCTTTCATTGAAATCAAAGTCATCCTCTTCCTCAGCTAAGCCAACATATCTACCCGGGGTTAATACATAATCAAGTTCTCTCACCTTCTCAATGAAAGTAGAATTACAGAATCCTTTAATGTCTTCATACTCCCCATCAGGGTTTCTCCAAGCATGATAAGTCTCAGCTATCTTTGTAATATCTTCTTTGGAAAACACCTTGGTTCTTCTGTTTATCAGGTGCCCGAGTTCTCTTGCATCAATAAAGAGAATTTCATCTGTCCTATTTCTAAATCCACCATTTGCTTTATACCTATTTAAAAACCAGAGACTTGCAGGTATTTGGGTGTTTAAGAACAGCTTTGCTGGGAGATTCACAATACAATCTACAAGCCTTGCCTCAACAAGTTCTTTCCTAATATTTCCTTCTCCAGAGGATTTGGAAGTTAATGAACCTTTAGCAAGAACAAAGCCAGCCTGTCCTTTGGGATTCAAATGATACAAGAAGTGCTGAATCCAAGCATAGTTAGCATTCCCTGCTGGAGGCACTCCATATTGCCATCTACCATCTTTTCTCAGCTGGTCTCCACTCCAATCACTATCATTGAAGGGAGGATTGGCTATAACATAATCAGCTTTTAAATCTTTATGGGCATCATTAAGGAAGGAGCCTTCATTATTCCACTTGACCTGAGAACTATCAATTCCTCTGATAGCAAGGTTCATCTTAGCTAGTCTCCAAGTAGTCTGATTGCTTTCCTGTCCATAGATTGAAATATCATCTATTCTTCCTTGATGCTTCTCAACAAACTTCTCTGATTGGACGAACATTCCTCCTGAGCCACAGCAAGGGTCTAAAACTCTCCCTTTATAAGGCTCAAGCATCTCAACAAGGAGTTCTACTACACTTCTTGGAGTATAAAACTGTCCTCCCTTTTTCCCTTCAGCTAAAGCAAACTCACCAAGAAAATATTCAAATACATGACCAAGGATATCAGCACTTCTGTCTTTAGTAGTTCCCATGGAAATATTACCAATGAGGTCTATCAAGCTGCCAAGATTGGTAGAATCTAGATTTCCTCTTGCATATACTTTTGGAAGCACACTTCTTAAGGATGGATTTTCTTTTTCTATAGCATCCATAGCATCATCAATAGCTTTTCCAATGGTAGGTTCTTTTGCCTTGTTTTGAAGATATGTCCATCTAGCAATTGTAGGGACAAAAAAGACATTTACTGCCTTATATTCATCCTTATCTTCTGGGTCTGCTCCTTCACTTTCTTCTTCTTTAAGTTCTTTATAAAGCTCCTCAAAGGCATCAGAGATATATTTAAGAAATATGAGACCTAGAACTATGTGTTTATATTCTGCAGCATCAATATTTTTTCTCAGTTTATCAGCTGCACTCCATAATTGTTTTTCAATAGGTTCAAAGGTTTTTTTATTTTTGTACGTTTTCGCCATTTATTATTCCTCACGACCAAAATGTGGTGTTCCTCATTGTAGTTGAGTGGAAATAAGGTGTCAAGTTTGAAATTAGCATTAGTATTAATGTATATTTAATTGCAAGAAGTATATATCTTAAAAGGATTCGTAAAATAATTAGTGCTGATTTTGGTTAATCCACAAAACTTATTAATTTAAATTTGTTTCTATTGAGATTTAAGAGTGAAAAACTACTACTGCATTGTTCTCCTTTAATCTATCCATTCCCAAGCCGATTGTAGTTACCTAAATAAACACTGCTGCAATATGTACATAATTTGTTCACAGCAAGGACACAAACAAAACTTTACATAATCCATTAGACTTCAATTAGCATCTTTAAACAGTATTTTTTTACAAATAACTGATGAAAATTTAATGGATTTTACCAGCCCCTGGTTAAAATTTTAGTGTCCCCATTATGTACGCACAAGTAGCAAATGCTTTATTAATATGAACTGGAAAACGGCTTTTTATTTGCTTTTAATGCATTCTATATAATATTTTTTAAAGAATTTTTTGTCTGCAATCCCGACCGCCGGTATTTATTCCTCATCTTAATTCTTTTGATTACAAATAATTATTTTTTCTATAACCTCGTATTGTACGCAAAAGTGCAGTGTGTCGATCCACTTTCTTAATAGCCCCATCATTGTTCGAATTTCTGCCTTGGCACGGTACTTACGACTGAAATCTAAATTGAGTGTTTTCCCCAAATTTTTAAGCACCTAGTCTTAGTAATCGAACACATAATACCCATTATCCAGCAAAGTATCGTTTGCTTTTATCAGGCTTTCTGCAATTTGAGCTGCTCCATAATCGCCTTGTAAAGTATGGTTCCTTGTATAGTATCACAAAATTTATTGTGTCCTACCTTTATATCTGCTATGATTGTGCATCCTTCAATAAACTGGAGATTATCATGGTTTACAAATATACGGTTACACTGGTACTTGTTTTTTTTCTGTTCACAGGGCCGCTTTTCGCAGAGACGAATGCCCTCTCCAATGGCTCCGCTCTCCCATCTTCTGAAGTAGAAGATGAATCTCAGACTCAAGAACTTCTTACAGTTGACTCAGTGAGCGGGGCGACTACTTCAGAGAAATCAGCAGCCGACTTCCGGATCCACCGCACTTTGGGCTATCTGACTATGGCCGGAGCTGCGGCCACTGGACTTCTTGGATGGCTTGCCCCTGGAGATTTCCACGCAGGCGTTGCAGTAGGTACCACAGGTCTAGCCGCCGTTACAACCGGTTTGGCGATTGCAGACTTTGCCAGAGACAGATCGGTGCCCCTCGCACATGTTATTCTTACAGGACTCGGAACTGTGGGATTCGCAGCGAATCTGTTCATTGAACCAGAAGAGTCAGACGATGATGGCTCAGAGGGGTCAGAACTGCATTCCATCCTGGGGGCTGCCTCGGTCGGAAGTTTCGCGTTTGGCGTTTCATGGGTTATCGCATTCTGACCGATGCTGCTTTCTTTTGAAAAGAGCTGAACTTGTTTGAAATAATAAAATAACAAAATTGGTATCTCTCATCTTTTAACAGAATTAAATTATGTGTTACTTTCTCCCGCCCCTTTTACATCGGTAACAGTTTGCACAGCCAGCTATGAATTAATACCCAGCCCATCTGCTGCTGTTCGTTCAGCACTGCTTGCACTATTACTAAGTGCTGCTGTACTGATTACTGTGCTCGTTTTAAATTCTTCATCATACTTACGGCTTGGTTCGGCCATCTTTTCTTAGCTTTTTTCTACTTTCTTTCTACCTCACCCAATTATTCGTTTTTAAGCAGTGACCCATGCTGATTGAAATTGAAACCAGTTCTCTTAATCTATTGAAGGAATTTGACTGGTTATACTTTTTTAAGTTTTTTTTATTCATAATGTTGATAAAATTTATGAACTTTATTATTATGAAAAAGTATTATCGTTAAAACAACAAGGATACTTGCAGCGATAGTACATTCGATGCTTACTAAGCGGTTGGAATTTTACCAAATCATGATGCTCAGTAGGTAGAGATAAAAACTTTGCAGGTTTTACGGCTTAAGTTTTTACTTTTTTATTTTATAGGAGGAGATGTTTATGAAAAAATTGCTGCTGATTATTGTTATTCTTTTAATAACACCTATTGCTTTATTTGCTGCCGGACAGCAGGAGGTTGATGCAGTCACCACTGCTTCAGTTGTAGATAACGCTTCTGATTTTCTTTCAGCAGTCAGCCAGGATGGAACCTGGATAGCTGCGGTTCTGCAGGATTTGTCCTTGGATGAAGAAATAGTTATTTCTGGTCAATTTATACACAATGATGAACCTTATAGAAAGCTGGCTTTTTATGCACAGGATGAAAACAGAACTGTAACTGACCGATTTACAGTTACGGCTCCACGAATGCTTGTCCAAAGTGAAAATACTAGAATACAGGGGGGAACATTTGCAGGAGATGTATATGTTGAGGCCAATGGATTTCATCTTGTTGACGGTACAGTTGATGGAAACATCTATTTTTCCAGCCAGGAGTATTTAAACAGCTTCTCATTAGATGATGGATCCACAGTAACTGGAAAAACTGAGCTTCAATAAAGAGGCAGAAGAAGCCAAGTCAGACGCAAATTGCAATGTCCGACTTGGCTTTATCTTCATCACTTCAACAATTGACAGTAAAAGAAAAAACTTCATTACCGATTATCATGCAAAATATTACGCTCATATCCTCACTCGTCGAGACGGACAGGGAATAGAGCGCCTATCTCAATCTCTTTTTGGTACTTCTGTTGATCTAAATCCGCATCAAATTAACACATCTGCCTTTTCTTTAGCCAATCCAGTATCAGAGGGTGTGATACTTGCCGACGAAGGAGGACTGGGAAAGACAATAGAAGCTGGTCTGATGGGCAGACGACAAAACCGCAGCAGTGAAACAGAAACTAGCCAACGTGAAATTCCAAATCCGTGCACTGCAGCGTGATGCGCGAAAGGCAGGGACGGTGGATAAGCAGAAGGAGATTTAGGAGATAATTCAGCGTATGCAGAAGAAAAGAAGCGTATTCGTGTCCATATCTTTGATATGGAGGATGAAATAGAGGCGAAGCAAGATGAGCTTATTGATGAGCTGGAAGAACGGATGAATCATAAAGTTTTAGTGAATACATTATTTACGATCCAATGGGAAGTGGTTTAAAATCAATAGTTTAAAGCGTACAGAGTATGTACTTTAGTCAAAACTGAATACTGCTATGAGTGTTCTTTAATAAAAATATTATACAAATACACTTTACCTCTAAGGTAAAGTGTATTATACTTGGAGTGTAGGTGGATATCCTGTTTGCAAACAAGAAGCTTGAAAAAACCTTTAATTCTCAAAACAAGCTGCAGCGGGAATATGGGGAGCAGGCTAAAAAAATTAAATTGAGAATGTCGGTACTGAGAGCAGCATCTAGTCTTGCGCAGGTTCCTGTGGAAAAACCGGATAGGCTGCATGAGCTCTCCGGTGAACGGAAGGGGTGTTTTGCGGTAGATCTTAAGCAGCCATACAGGTTGATTTTCGAACCTGCAGATGTTCCGGTTCCAAGAAAAGAAGACGGGGGAATAGAAAAGGAGCAAGTGGTATCGATCAGGATCCTATCGGTAGAGGACTATCATTAAATGAGTGAAGTAACGAATAGATATATTCCCAATTATGTCATACATCCCGGTGAGTATCTCGAAGAGGTACTAGAATCCAGGAAGATAAAAAAGCGGGATTTTGCCGAAAGAGCAGGCTTGTCGGTGAAGGCAGTAAGTCAAATAATAAATGGAAAGTCTCTCTATTCACCCGATGTTGCGTTGGTATTTGAAAGAACTTTAGATATACATGCAGAGGTCTGGATGAATATGGCTGAAGCTTATCAGTTGTTCCAAGCGCGCAGAAAGGAGCTTGAGATGCTGAGAACCGTACAGACCCGTGAGTGGGTGCAGAAATTTCCTATAGCCGATCTCAAGCGCCTCGGTATCATTCCGAATACAAGAAAGATAGAGATTATCGCCGATAGTCTACTGCGTTTTCTGGGAGTTTCGGATCCTGATACATGGGAGAAGTATCGGAGACAGCATGCGGTGCTGTACCGAAAGAGTGCTCAATTTAAAGAGCAAGAGGAAGCGACTGCGGTGTGGCTGCATCTTGCCGAGCGTAAGGCTGAGCAGATAGCTGCAAAACCGTTTGACAAAGATACTTTTCGTGCAACCCTTAAGGAGATTCGCGGATTAACGCTATTTCCTGCAGAAGAGTTATTCCCAAAGGTCCAGAAATTGTGCACTGAGACTGGAATTGCGCTTGTGAAGGTGCCAGAGCTGAAAACTACGCATATCAGCGGCGCTTCGTGCTGGCTTTCGCAGAATAGGGCGATGATAGCACTCAGTCTGCGGAATAAAACGAACGACCACTTTTGGTTCACTTTTTTCCATGAGGCTGCTCATGTTCTACTGCATGGGAAGAAGGCTATTTATATTGATGCAGAAAACAATCATAATGCTGTGGGAGAAGAGATGAAGGCGGATAGATACGCTGAAACCCTCCTTATACCGCAGGGTGAGTACAGTACGTTTATTAAAGAAGGAAAGTTTTTCCCGAAGCAGATAAAGACCTTTGCCGAAAGAATTGGCATACATCCCGGTATCGTGGTGGGGCGTCTCCAGCATGACGGATATTTAGAGCACAGCTGGCATAATGGGCTGAAAGAAAAAATGTGTGATCAAAAGGAAAATTAGAATAAACGAATTGTAAAAGCTGTAAGCTATCCAGGGACGGATATAGATGTGGAAAGATATTTGGACAGTCGGGATATTACCGGAAAGCTGAGTGACGTTTTCTCAAACACACTTGGCTTTTTAATGTAAATCTGCGGCATAAGAAGAGCATTAAAAGCATACCCCGATAAAGAATTTTTCGACGATAAAGAAGGGAACACATTTACCGTGGTAATCAGTAGGAAAGTTCAGTAGTCAGGTGCTTACTGGCATCATTTCATTATTTCTCATTTTTTGTATAATCATATCAGGGATGTCATCAAATCTGACATTCTCAATATCAACTTGCAAATCTGCACGTTACAATAAATACCAACTAAATATATAATCATAAGATATAAGAAAGCATGCAGCCATCCAGCTATTTAGTCCTCACTGTTTCCTGTAAATCCGGAAGAAGTCAGGATTGAATTTGATATGAATTTCATCATCAAGGGCATAATTCGGCAGAAGTCCACGGGTATTTGAATGGATAATTGTAATAAAGCAGTTGTTGAACTCAATTTTAAACTCAGTAATCGAACCGAGGAATGATTCCATCTCAAGACGTCCCGAAAATCCTGTAGGCTCAGTACTGACGTCCAATGCCTCCGG